>MWAC01000159.1 GCA_002068815.1 Firmicutes bacterium ADurb.Bin467
TGTGAATCCGGTCGTCGAGCGCGACGGACAGGAGGTCGAAGTCCCCCGCCTCCATGCCGCGCATCAGCAGCGCCGCGCGCGAGAGGTTGAACACGACGTCTTTGCGCGGCACGGCGTCCGGCAGCACTCTGCGCGCCTCGGCGGTCGAAAGCGGAAAATCCGGGATCAGCGCGACGAAGCGCACGCGGTCATCGACCGGGTACTGCACCGACAGCACCTGCCCGTCCTCGAGCACCGCGCTCGCGCAAAGGCCGCCGTAGAGCGCCGGGGCCGCGTTGTCGGGGTGCCCCTCCATGCGCGCGGCGATCTCGAGCACCTGCGCCCTGCCGAGCGGCGCGCCGTACAGTTCGTTCGCCGCGAACGCGCCGGCGACGATCAGCGTCGCGCTCGAACCGAGCCCGCGCGAGACCGGAATCTCGGTGTCGACGCGCATCCGGACGCCGGACGTCCCGGCGCCGATCCGCCTCTCGACCGCGCGGAACGCCCGGATCGCGAGGTTCTCCTCGGTTTGAAACTCCGCGCCGCAGCCGGCAATCTCGAGCATGCCCGGCGCGATCCGCTCGAAATCGAAGTGGGCGTAGAGCGAAAACGCGAGGCCCGTGGAGTCGAACGACGGCCCCGTGTTGCCCGTCGTCGCCGGCACGCGGATTCTCATGCGATCGCCCCCTTCGCGTAGTCGAGTATGCGCTCCTTGTCGCAGACGTCCCGGTGGATGACCGGCAGCCCGCGCACCTCCGCCAGGTTTTTCGGGATCGGCACGCCGGTTCGCTCGAGCAGCGCGTCCATCGCCGCGAAGCCGTCCGCCGCAGGAAGTCCGAGTGCTTCGAGCACGCTGGACGCGAACTTGTACGGCGAAGCGGTCGCGAGCACGACCGTCGGGCACATGTTGTCCGCCTCCCGGAGGAACCGCTCGTACACCGCCCACGCGACCGCGGTGTGCGTGTCGAGCAGATAGCCGTGCCTCTCCCAGGTCGAGCGGATCGCCCCGAACGCCTCCCGCTCGCCGGCCGAGCCCGCCCAGAAGCCCTCCTTCAGCGCGTCCCGGACGGCGTCCGGCGCCACATAGACGCCCTTTTCCGAGAGATCGCGCATCAGCTTCGCGGTCAGCGCGCCGTCGCAGCCGCTCGCGAGGTACAGGTACCGCTCGAGGTTGCTCGAGACGAGTATGTCCATCGAGGGCGACGCCGTCTTGTAGAACGCGCGCCTGCGGTCGTAGACGCCCGCGCGGATGAAGTCGGTCAGCACGTCGTTCTCGTTCGATGCGCAGACGAGCTTTTCGACCGGCAGCCCCATCCTGCGCGCAAAATCGCCCGCGAGGATGTTTCCGAAGTTGCCGGTCGGCACGACGAAGTTGACCCCGTCGCCGAGGGAGATCGCCCCCGCGCGGACGAGGTCGAGATACGCCTTGAAATAGTACGCGACCTGCGGCGCGAGGCGGCCCAAATTGATCGAATTCGCGCTCGACAGCCGATATCCCCTCTCCGCCGCCCACTTGTTTGCGCGGTCGTCGAGAAACACGCGCTTGACGCCGGTCTGCGCGTCGTCGAAGTTGCCGCGCACCGCGCACACGCGCACGTTTCCGCCCCGCTGCGTGGCCATCTGCGCCTTCTGCACGTCGCTGACGCCGTCCTCCGGGTAGAACACGACGATGCGCGTGCCCGGGACGTCGCGGAAGCCCTCGAGCGCCGCCTTGCCGGTGTCGCCGCTCGTCGCGGTCAAGACCGCGATCCCGTCCTTGACGCCGAGCTTCTCGCGCGACAGCGATATCAGCCGCGGCAGGATCGACAGCGCCACGTCCTTGAACGCGCTCGTCGGCCCGCGGAACAATTCCAGCACATGGGCGCCTCCGACCGGCGCGAGCGGCGCGATGTCCTCGGTCTCAAACTTGCCCGCGTAGCCGAGGGATACGATTTCCTCGATCTCCGCGCGCGAAAAGCCGTCCAGCAGCGCGAAAAGCACCTCCGACCAGATCGCCTGCGCGTCCGCGCCCCGCAGCCCCCCGATATCGATTTTTGGGAATTCCTCGGGCGTGAACAGCCCGCCGTCCGGGGCGATGCCCCCGAGGATCGCCTCCGGGGCGGTCGCGCGCGCCCCGCCGCGCGTACTTCGATAGAACTTCATGTAAACACCTGCTTCCTCCGCTTTACAAGTCAACGAAACTATGATATAGTGTTTCCTGCAAAAACACAAGTGTATTTTCTGGGTAGACACGTAAAAGGTTGGTAATCGGCGGAAAGGGACGAACGACATGAAAATCGGATTGCTCGGCATGGGGACGATCGGCTCCGGCGTATATGAGATACTGGAGAAGCGGGGCGACATCGAAGTGCAGCGCGTGCTGGACCTGCGCAAGATCGCGGGCCTCGGCGACCGGCTCACGGCGCGCTTTGAGGATATTTTGGAGGACGGATCGATCGACACGGTCGTCGAGCTGATGGGCGGCCTCGAGCCCGCGCACGAATACGTCGTGCGCTCGATGCGCGCCGGCAAGAACGTCGTGACGGCGAACAAGCTGATGGTCTCGCGCCACTTCGACGAGATTCTCAGGACCTCACAGTCGAACGACGTCGCGTTCCGGCTGTCGGCGTGCGTCGGCGGCGGCATCCCCTACATCCACAACCTGCTGCGCGCGCGCCGCGTGGATTTCATCCTCTGGGTCGGCGGCATCGTCAACGGCACGACGAATCTGATTTTGGACACGATGCAGTCCTCGGGCGAGGGCTTTCAGGAGGCGCTCCGGGAGGCGCAGCGGATGGGCTACGCCGAGGCGGACCCGAGCAGCGACATCGACGGCGTCGACGCGCGCTCGAAGCTCACGATCGCGATGAACCTCGCGTTCGACGGCGTCGCGGACACGAACGCGGTGCTGACCGAGGGCATCCGCAACCTGACCGGGCAGGATATCCGCTGCTTTAAGAAGCTCGGCTTCGCCTGCCGCTTCCTCTCGAGCGCCCGGCGGCTCGAGGGCGGCGCGGCGACGGCCTACGTCGAGCCGACGCTCGTGCGCCCGGACGCGCCGGAGGCCGCGGTGCGCAAAAACGACAACATGATCTCGTTCGAGGGCGCGTACGCGGGCGTGCAGCACTTCATCGGGCAGGGCGCGGGCAAGCTCCCGACCGCCTGCGCCGTCGTCGGCGACCTGATCGACCTCGACCGCCGGCGCCACCTCTCGCCGTTCACGACGAACGGGGCGCCGATCGCGATCGACAACGCGCAGGTCGGCCACCGCTACTACGTGCGCACGGCGGCCAGGCTCGGCATCCCGGCGGAAAAGATCGACGATCGCGCGTACCTCACGGAGCCGGTCAGCGTCGCTCGCATGCACGCGCACGCCGAGGAGCTGCGCGTCTCGGACCCCGGGGCGTTCTTCGCGGGCATGCGAGACGAGTGACCCATTCCGGCAGGTTTCCCGGAGCCGCGCGGGCGGCCGCGACATAGAATGTTCGATAAGGATGTGATGGACATGAAGGCGTACAATGTGGCAATCCTCGGCGCGACCGGCGCGGTCGGGCGCGAAATGCTCAAGGTGCTCAAGGAGCGCAATTTCCCGATCGGGGCGCTGAAGCTGCTCGCGAGCGCGCGCAGCGCCGGCAAGCTGCTCGACGGCCATGTGGTCGAGGAGGCAACGGAGAACTCGTTTGCGGGCGTGGACATCGTGCTCGGCGCGGCGTCGAACGACCTCGCCAAGCAGCTCGCGCCGGCGATCAAGGCGGCCGGGGCGGTGTTTATCGACAACTCGAGCGCGTTCCGGATGGCGGACGGCGTGCCGCTCGTCGTCCCGGAGATCAACCCCGAGGACGCGAAAAAGCACAATGGCGTCATCGCGAACCCGAACTGCTCGACGATCATCGCGCTCGTGGCGATACACGCGCTCAACAACCTTTCGCCGATCGAGCGCATCACCGCCTCTACGTATCAGGCCGTGTCCGGCGCGGGCGCGGGCGGCCTCGCCGAGCTCGAAAAGCAGGTCCGGGACTACGCGGACGGGAGCGCGATCGAAACCGGCGTATTCCCGTACCAGATCCTGTTCAACCTGATCCCGCAGATCGGCTCGCCGACCGAAAACGGCTACACGACCGAGGAGATGAAGATGCAAAACGAGGGCAGGAAGATCATGCACCTGCCGGAGCTCAAGGTCTGCTGCACCTGCGTTCGCGTGCCGGTTCTCCGCTCGCACTCGATCAGCCTGACCGTGCAGACGAAGGAGCGGATTTCCGTCGAGGCGGCGCGCGAGGCCGTCGCGAAGGCCGCGGGCTGCCGGCTCGTGGACGACCTCGTCCAGAAGAAATACCCGATGCCGCTCGATACGAGCGATCAGGACACGGTGTTCGTCGGCCGCATCCGCGAGGACCTGACCGCCGAGCGCGCGCTGACGCTTTTCTGCGCCGGCGACCAGATTCGAAAGGGCGCGGCGACAAACGCCGTGCAGATTGCGGAGCTCTTGATCTGACCCGGGCCGACGGCAAGGGCGAAGTGGGAATTTCCCCTTCGCCCTTGTTTTTTGTTTACAACCGGCGGGGTTTATATTATAATTCAGATTAACAGTATATGTGAAAAAGGTGAGCGGAATGAAGCGCGTCGTATCCATCGCCCTGATGCTGGTGATCCTCTTGGTTCCCGCGTGCGGCAAGGCCTTCGCCCGCCTGATTCACGAGGGCGACGGGTTCTACGTGCCCTACTACGATTTGGGCCGGTACAGGCCGCTGTCCGCGGAGTACACGACGGACATCATCATACTCTGCATCGTCGAGGACCCGCTCGTCGAGACCTATCTCGTCGCCGCGCGGATCGACGCGCTCGACCCTTACAACTACATGCCGCTGTTCGTAAAGACGAGCGACATGTACGCGCTGTTCGACGAGTACGTGTATCTGGACTCGTTCGACACGCTGGACGAGCTCGTGACGGCCTACGGCACGCTCTCGCAGGGGAGCCGCGGAACCGCCGTCGCCGACC
>MWAC01000160.1 GCA_002068815.1 Firmicutes bacterium ADurb.Bin467
TTCCAGTTGATGTACGCGCCGCAGGACAATACGAAAGCCGCAATGGCCATCAGGGCGGTCATGATCTTCGTCTTCTTCATGAATATAGCCTCCTGTCGTCAGGCTGTGCCTTTACGCTAAGAAGCACGCTATATTCCGCTACGCTAAAGATTCCGATCAACCGCGCCGGAGCTGTTGTCTCCAGGGATTTATCTTCTGCCGGCCCCCGCCGCCCACCCCTGGACGGAAAGCCTTCCGCAGAACCGGTTGAGCGCGTCCAAAGTCGATCGCACGACGCACTCCGCCTCGTCGTCGTTTCTTGCACAGTGGGCCGCGCCGATCAGGAGCCTGCCGTCGGACGCCTCCGGGCACTCGATCGCGGTCAGCACCACCTGGATTCCCTCGAGCTCGATGTTGTGAATGAGCACCAGGCCCAGCTTTCCCTCGAGGCTGAGCGCAGCCTCCAGCGCCTGGATCGTCGCCTCCGCGATCGCCCTGCGCTTCTGCCGCGGGGCGTTCGCGCACTCGGCTTCGCCCAGGAATTCCTCCTCGTCGCGCGCGAGCCGCACCTGATAGGTCCGCTTTCCGGAGCGCATCGAGACGTTCATGCCCGTGTAGCGCAGCCGGACCTCGGCGTTCCGGTCGCGGCAGTCGACGCCCGCGTAGGTGTCGCTCTCGATCTGCGCGATGCTGATGATCCGGTGGTCGATCTCCAGCTTGAACGCGGCCGCGAGCGCCGATTGTATGTCGCGGCTGATCTGCTTGGCGTTGCGCCGCGTCGTCGCGAGAATGTGGATGTCGGAAATATCGCCAAGAGAATCGGTACTCACGTTCACCGAGAATACGCCCGGAATCTTCGAGAGCAGCGTACCGCAGCTCCGAATCAAGTCCTTTGTCGGCATGCTCTCACGGTCAGACATACTCCACCTCGACGAAATTTTATACATTAACAGTATATCTCAATTCTGTTATGAATGCAATAGATCATCCGAAGAAAACAAGGCAAAAGTAAGACTTTGCTGTGCACTCTTTACAAATTCTGCCGCCCCGGTTTCCGACAATCCGCGCCGTGTATGTCGTCCCTGCCGGGGCATGCCGCCCCTGTCGGCGCCTGTCCTGATCCTGTCGGCGCATGTCCTGCGCTTCTCGATGTATACCCTGCCCTTGCCGCAGCAGATTCCAGCCTTGCCGGCGTGCATCCCGCCCTTTTCGCGCACATTCCTGCCCTCATGCCCGCAGATTCCGCGCGCGCAGAGCCTGTCGAATACCGCGTTATTACACCGCGCCGATGGATTGAGAACCTGCGTGAAACCGTCCTGCAATCAATGTATGTCCGCCTGCCGGAAAAAAGTACACATGCGCCGACTTTTTTACATACAAACATGGAGGCATCTTTGCGCCCGCAGGCCGATGTACGCCGTATTCGATGCGGCAGGCGGGCGCCGCCTCCATCCCAGCGCGGCGCCCGCAGGTCGACATCGGCCGCATTGTTGCCCGAGAACTAATTCCCCTCGGTAGGAGCTACCTCGGGCGGAGCCTCGCCCTCGACGGGTACCTCCTCGACCGCGATCAGCTGCAACAGATCCTCCAGCACCAACGGTTCGCCGGAGTACGTGTAGAGCAACGCCGCCGGCCACGACCAGTGCGCATTGGGCGCGTAGTTCTGCACATGATTCCCTATGAAATCGAAGTAAACATTGGAGTAAATCGGCACGGTGGGCAGCAGGTCGCTGTATCGCTGCATGAGGCTCAGCCAGCGTTCAATGTAGCCCTCGTTGTCGCCGGGCGTGGTTTCGCGCAGAGCCTTGGCCAGCTCCAGCAGCTCTTCGTCGTCGATTCCCGACTGGTTGAGCTCGCCCCGGTATTGCTCCGCGCCGTTGAAGGCGTAGTAGGGATCAAAGACATGCTTGAAGTTCGTCGCGAGCGCAAACATATTGTACGTGCGGTCGGTCTGCCGGTTGTAGTGCGCCAGCATATCGGCGAACTCGATGCCGACAATCTCAAGCTGGAAGCCCACGGCGCGCAGATTCTCGGAGATCATCTGATCCAGCAGCTCGGTCATGGCGCTGTCCTTGAGCTTGGCAAAGCGAAGCGACAGCGGAAGCAGCGTCTTGCCTCCGACATCAACCGCAGGCACGATGGGATTCGCAATCTGCTGATAGTCCGCCAGCTCTTCGCCCTCGAGTTCCTTGTAGCGCACGAGGTCGGTGCCGGGCACGAACTTCCCGCCCTGTTCGTTCAGCGTCCATCCGTCCTGGTCAAGCAGCGCGGCGGCCGCGTCAAGATCGAGCGGATAAACGGTGACGTGCTGATCCATCTCGTTGATGTAATCGGTGGTCATCCACTGTCCCAAGCCGTAGTAGCTGTACACGGGCAGGCCGTAGGTGTCGGTGAAGGCGGTGGTCAGGGCCTCCTTGTCCAGACAATGGCTGATCGCCTTGCGGACGTTCGCCGACGCGGTGGGACCCTCCTCGCACGCGAACCCGACGAAGCCGAGGCCGGAGCGCAGGTAGTTGGTCACTCGCAGCAATCCCTCGGCGAAATCCGCCATGCCTCCGGCGATGACGCTTCCATCGCTCACCTTGTTGACGATGTCTACCTCGCCGGCCTCCAGCTTGCCGAGCAATTCAGCGTTCTTCACGGGCACGAGCGTCACTTGGTCGATCAGCGGGCGCTGACCCTGATAATCGCCCCGATAGGCGCGGTTCGCCGCAAAGGAGACCGTTGCTTCTTCTCTATTGTATTCAACCAGCGCGTAGGGGCCGGAGGTTACGCTCGGATTGCTCAGATACCCCGTCTCCGGATCGAGAATCGTCTGCTTAAGCACCTCGGCAGTGAATTCGCCCAGCGGGTTTCCGTCCTCGCCGTTGAGCGCAGTGATGTATGCGCCTTCTCCGTCGTCGGCCACGGTGCAGCCGGGCGCGATCGCGCCGATCGGGTAAGGCGTGACGTTTACATAGATCAACTCGTAAAAATAGGGCAGATAATCGGCCGCGATGGTGAGGCTGAACGTATGGTCGTCGATCAGCCGCACGCCGGAGAAGATCTCCGTCTCCCCGGTGTTGTACGCGGCGCACCCAAGCAACTGGCTGTACGCGTAGGTCATCGCGCCGTTTGCAGCCGTTTCAGGCGCGCTCTGCAGAAGCACGCTGAACACGTAGTCGCGCGCGTTGATG
>MWAC01000161.1 GCA_002068815.1 Firmicutes bacterium ADurb.Bin467
TGCGCTTCCGGGATGCGCCGTTCGCCGGCCGCCGCATCAACAACCCCGATCAGGACGGCGTCGCCTACATGACGATGCACGGCGTGCCGCACAACCGCGCGGCGGAGCTGAACACATTTTTCCAGCCCTACCGCGAGCGCCGCAACGCCCGCAACCGGAAGATGGTCGCGGGGGTCAACGATCTGATGGGGAAGTACGGGATCGCGATCGACTTCGACCGCGACGTGCTGCCGCTTTCGAATTTTTCCAGGGGCGGCAGCGTCACCGAGCGCCACATCGCGAGCGCGCTGTCCCGCAAATTGCTCGAGGCCGTCGGCGCGGGCGAGAGGCTCGTTCAATTCATCCGCGGGGAGATGAAGCTGCCGCTCTCCCCGAAGATCGAGGGCTGGCTGCTCGACGAGAACAACCCGCACGCGATGTACGATCTGCTCGGCTGGGTCAAGAGCGACCTGATCGCGAAGTTCTACGTCGACGCGACCGACGAATGCCCGGACGTCGAGGACATCCTGAGGCTTTCGGAGGAGATCGGCGCGATCTCGGCGTACGCGTACCTCGGCGACGTCGGGCAGAGCGTCACCGGCGACAAGCGCGCGCAGAAATTCGAGGACGAGTACCTCGACGAGCTCGTCGCCTACATCGCGAGGCTCGGCTTCCGCGCGATCACGTACATGCCGTCCCGCAACACCCGCGCGCAGCTCGACCGCGTGCGCGCGCTCTGCGAGAGATACGCGCTGTTCCAGATCAGCGGCGAGGACATCAACTCCCCGCGCCAGTCGTTCGTCTGCGAGGCGCAGCGCGACCCGGCGTTTCGGAATCTGTTTTTCTCGACGTGGGCGCTGATCGCGCACGAGTGGCGCGCGACGGCGGACCCGCAGGGCGGGCTTTTCAGCGCGCGGAGCGTCGAAAAATGGCCCGCGCTCGCGGACCGCGTCGCGGCGTTCGCCGAATTCGGAAGAAGATTATAGGAGGGCATGACGATGCAGATCCATATCGTGAAATCCCCGGAGCTCGCCGCCGAAGCCGCGGCGACCCTGATCGCCGCCGCGATCCTCGAAAATCCCGACCTCGTGCTCGGGCTTCCGACGGGCTCGTCGCCGCTGGGCGCCTACCGCGCGCTGATCCGGATGCACCGCGAGGGGCTCCTCGACTTTTCGAAGGTCGCGACGTACAACCTCGACGAGTACGTCGGGCTCGACGGGACGCATGAGCAGAGCTACCGCCGCTTCATGGACGAAAACCTGTTCGACCACGTGAACATCCCGCGGGAGAACACGCACGTGCCCTCCGGCGTCGGCCCCGACCCGGAGAGGAACGCGCGCGACTACGAGGCCGCGATCCTCTCCGCCGGCGGCATCGACCTCCAGTTCATGGGCATCGGAAGGAACGGGCACATCGGCTTCAACGAGCCGTCGGATTCGTTCGCGGACAAGACCGCGGTCATCGCGCTCTCGCCGTCGACGGTCGAGGCGAACAAGCGGTTCTTCGCGTCCGCCGACGACGTGCCGAAAACCGCCGTCTCGATGGGCGTCGGCACGATCCTCCGCGCGCGCAGGGCGCTGCTCCTCGCGACCGGGAGGGACAAGGCCGAGGCGATCCGCGGCATGGTCAACGGCCCCGTGACGCCCATGCTCCCCGCGAGCGCGCTCAGGTTCCACCCAAACTGCGTCGCGATCCTCGACGAGGCCGCGGCGTCGCTTCTGTAGGCCGCGGCGCCCGACCGAACGCCCGGTAAAACCCCCGCTCCGGGGGTTTAAATCTGTCCCAGGCTATGATATACTATTTGGTATGGCATGCGAGGAAGGTGGAACCTTGGCGCACAGGGAAAAACTCTTCAGGACGACGATGGCGGTCACGCTGGTCATCATCCTGAGCAAGGCTGTCGGCTTCCTTCGGGAGACCGTCGTCGCCGGCTATTTCGGGACGTCGGTGGAGAGCGACGCGTTCCTCTCGGCGTACAGCGTGTTTTACATCCCGGTGCTGCTTCTGAACTCCTGCATCACCTCGACGCTGGTGCCGATGTACGTCGAGGCGCGCGAGAGGAAGGGCATCCGGCGCGCGAACCGCTTCGGCAGCAACACGATCAACATGCTGGCGCTGGCCTCGTTGCTGCTCGCGGCGCTGATGTTCCTGTTCGCGAAGCCGCTGGTGCACATGATCTACGCGGACTTCCCGCCGGAGAAGGTCCAGCTGACCGCGAGGCTCGCGCGCATCATGATGCTGACCCTGACGTTCAACATCGCCTCGATCGCGATGGCGAGCCTCCTAAACGCGCGCGAGAAGTACATCTCCGCGCAGCTGACCGGCTTCCCGTTGAGCATCGCGGTGATGATCGCGGCGGCGGCGTTCTCGAAGCAGTACGGCGTCGAGGCGCTGGCGTGGGGCGTGTTCGCCGCGAACGTGCTGCAGGCGCTCGTGCTCGTCCCGCCGATGCGCGGCTGGTTTTCGTACTCGTCGGTCGTCAACTTCCGCGACAAGCGGCTGCACCGGCTCGTCGTGCTCGCGGCGCCGGCGGTGCTCGCGATGGCGGTCAGCGAGTTGAGCCACCTCGTCGACCAGTGGATGGCCTCCGCCGTCGACGGCGACATCTCGGCCCTGAACTACGGCTACAAGGTCATCACGCTCTTGACCGGCGTGATCATCGTGCCGCTGACGACGATCATGTTCTCCCGGATGAGCAAGCTCGCCGTCGCGAACGACCGCAGGGGCGTGCTCGAGATCGTCCGGCGCTCGACGGTCCTGATCGCGCTCGTGATGCTGCCCGTCACCGCGATCGCGTCGGTGCTCGGCGCGGACGTGATCAAGGCGCTTTACATGAACGGCCGGTTCGATTCGCAGAGCGTCGCCGTGACGACCGGCGTGTTCATCTGCTACGTCGTGGGCATCATCGCCTTCGGCATACGCGACCTCCTCAACCGCGCCTACCACGCGATGCAGGACACGAAGACGACGATGTGGGTGTCCGTGCTGATACTGTTTCTGAACCTCGGGTTCAACTTCCTCTTGCGCTGGCTCATGGGCGTCAAGGGCCTCGCGCTCGCGACGTCGATCTCCGGGAGCATCGGAACGGTCGTGCTGTTCTTCCTGCTCCGGAAAAAGCTCCGCCACCTGGGCATGCGGCAGATCGTTCCCGACGTATTGAAGATATGCCTGGCGAGCGCGGCCGGCGCGGCGGTCAGCTACTTCGTCGGGCGCGCGCTCCCCGAGGCGAACGGGCGGATGTTCGCGATCGTAAGGCTTCTGGCGGCCGGCGGCGCGGGGCTTCTGGCGTACCTTGCCGCGGGGCTTCTCGTCGGCATAACGCCCTTCAAGGACTTCCTGAACAGGAGAGGAAACGCAAATGATGGACGAGGAGAGGCTGATCACAACCGGCTTCCGGGACGAGGACGACCAGGCCGAGCAGTCGCTCCGGCCCCGGACGCTTTCGGAGTACTTCGGGCAGGAGAAGCTCAAGAAG
>MWAC01000162.1 GCA_002068815.1 Firmicutes bacterium ADurb.Bin467
AGCCGGTCCATCGCGCCGCCGGAGAGCACGAACGCGCCGTCGACCAATTCGACCTCGAAGCCCTCGTCGGTGCCCGCGAGCTCGACCTCCTCCTCGTAGAACGGCTCCGCCGGCGGGAGCGACTTGAGCATCGCGACCGCCGCGTACAAGAGCGGCTCGAAGCCCGCGCGCGTCGCCGCCGAGACCGGGAAGATGCGCGCGTCCGGAAGCGCCGCCTTCAGCCGCGCGAGGTTTTCCTCGGAGCCCGGGAGGTCCGTCTTGTTCGCCGCGATCAGCATCGGCCGCTTTTTGAGGTCGCCGTACGCTTCGAGCTCCTTCATGATCGCGAAGTAATCCTCGACCGGGTCGCGGCCCTCGCTGCCGGAGATGTCGAGCACGTGGACCAGCATGCGCGTGCGCTCGATGTGGCGCAGGAAGTCGTGCCCGAGGCCGACGCCCTCGCTCGCGCCCTCGACGAGCCCCGGGATGTCCGCGAGCACGAAGCTGTCGTCGCCCTGCCGGACGATGCCGAGGTTGGGCTGGAGCGTCGTGAAGTGGTAGTTCGCGATCTTCGGCCTCGCGGCGGTCACGGCCGAGAGGATCGTCGACTTTCCGACGTTCGGGAAGCCCACGAGCCCGACGTCCGCGATCGACTTGAGCTCGAGCGTCAGTTCGATCGGCTTCTTGCGCTCGCCGGGCTTCGCGAACTCCGGCGCCTGCCTGGTCGGCGTCGCGAAGTGCTGGTTGCCGAATCCCCCGTTTCCGCCGCGGACGAGCGTCTTTTCGACGCCCGGCTCGCGCATGTCGAGCAGCACGCGTCCGGTCGCCTTCTCCTTGACGACGGTCCCGACCGGCACCTCGATGAGCGTCGGCTCGCCGGACTTGCCGCTCTTGCGGCCGCCCATGCCGTTCGCGCCGTTCTCGGCCAGGAACTTGCGCCGGAAGCGGAAGTCCATCAGCGTGTGCATGCGCTCGGTCGCGACGAAGCGCACGTCGCCGCCGCGCCCGCCGTCGCCGCCGTCGGGCCCGCCCGCCTGCACGTATTTCTCGCGGTGGAACGACACGCAGCCGTCGCCGCCGTCCCCCGCCTTGACCGTTATGGATACCACATCGACAAACAGCGCCATATCTACTCCCCGTATTGACAGAGTTCCCCCCGGAGCGGACACCGCCCGCACTCCGGGCCCCGCGCGTGGCACATCCTGCGCCCATGCCAGATCAGAAGATGGTGCGCGTGCGACCAAGTTTCCCTTGGTAGGATGTCCCGAAGCTGCTTTTCCACGCCCTCCGCGGTCGTCGCGTCGGCGAGGCCGATCCGCCTCGACACGCGGAACACGTGCGTGTCGACCGGAATCTGATCGTCGCCGAACGCCGCCAACAGCACGACGCCCGCGGTCTTCTGCCCGACGCCGGGCAGCTTCATCAGTTCCTCGCGCGTCGAGGGGACGACTCCCCCGTGCTCGGAAACGATCGCGCGGCACGCGGCCACGATGTTCTTCGCCTTGTTGTGGTACAGCCCGCACTCGCGGATCTCGGGTTCCAATTCCTCCGGCTCGAGCTTCGCCATCGCATACGCGTCCGGGTACTTCGGAAACAGCCGCGACGTGACGAGGTTCACGCGCTTGTCCGTGCACTGCGCCGAGAGGATCGTCGCGACGAGCACCTCGTAGGCGTTCGAGAAGTGGAGCTCCGGCCGCGCCTCGGGGTACAGTTTTTGCAATTCCTCGAACACCCTGTCGATCTTTTGCGCGTCCGTCGCAATCCCCTCCCCATTTTTCGTGTGCATTCCCTATCTTACGGCCTTCGGAAAGAATTGTCAAGCATACAAAAACCCGGCCCACAAAAAACGCCCCGTTTTGCCGGAGCGCCGAGCGCCGGGCGCATGCCTGTTGGGGAATTGATTATTGCCGAAGCACCGTCAGCTTCGAGCGCCCGCCGCCCTTTTCGACGCGATAGACGCCGATCAGGTGCTCCGGATGCAGCCGGTTGACCGCGTCGATGACCGCCGGCGCGTCCTCAATCGGAAACTGCACGGAAAGTCCGCAGCCCAGCGCCACCTCGCGCGGCGTCGAGATCACGCGGACCGGGAGGCCCTCTCTTTTCAGCGCCGCCTCAAACCGCAGCACCTGCTGGCGCGAGCGGAAGGCGGCGATCCCGAAATATTCCTGCATGGTTATTTCCCTTCTTTCTTCGCCGTAAGATATTCTACGCCTGTTCGTGACGGAGGGTGAGGGAATGCAGGGAAAGGACGTCTATCTCGACAACGCGGCGACCAGCCATCCGAAGCCGGAAAGCGTGCTCCGGGCGGTGTTGGCCGCCCTGACCGATTTCAACGCAAATCCCGGGCGCTCCGGACACCGCCGCGCGCTGGAGGCCGGGCGAACGGTCCTTGCCGCCCGGGAGGCAATCGCCGGGCTTCTTTCTGCGGCGGACCCCTTTTCGATCGCGTTCGGATTCAACTGCACCGACTGCCTCAACCTTGCGATCAAAGGGGCTCTGCGGACGGGCGACCATGTCATTTCGACGATGCTCGAGCACAACTCGGTGCTTCGGGTGCTCTCCGAAAAACTTCGCGGAAACGAAATCGAGCTGACGCTTCTGACGCCGCGCCCCGACGGGTTTGTCGACCCCTCGGACATCCGCCGCGCGATCCGCAAAAACACGCGGCTGATCGCGCTGACGCACGCCTCGAACGTGACCGGCGCGATCCAGCCGGTCGCCGCGGTCGGGCAAGTCGCCCGGGAGAGCGGCGTCCCCTATCTGATCGACGGCGCGCAGGCGATCGGCTCGATGCCGGTCGACGTCAACGCGCTCGGCTGCCAGCTCTACGCGTTTCCCGGCCACAAGGGGCTGCTCGGGCCGCAGGGCACCGGCGGGCTCTACATCGCCCCGGAGTTGGAACTTACGACGCTCCGCGAGGGCGGCACGGGCTCGAGCTCCGACAGCATGCTGCAGCCCGCCGAGCGCCCCGAGCGGTACGAGGCGGGAACCTTGAACCTGCCCGGCATCGCGGGCGTGCTCGCGGGCGTGGAATACGTAAAAAAGAACCTCTCGCAGATCTTCATGCGCGAGCGGGAACTGACGACCGCGCTCTATGAGGGGCTTTCGGAGATTCCGTCGGTCACGATCTATTCGCCCCGGGAGGAGGCGGCGCGCGCCGGCATCGTGTCGTTCAACGCGTCCGACCTCTCGAGCTCGCAGGTCGCCGACCAGCTCGACCGCGACGGCATCGCGGTCCGCGGAGGTCTCCACTGCGCGCCGGGCGCGCACCGGTTCCTGGGGACGTTGAAGCGCGGCGTCGTCCGCGCGAGCGTCGGCCACGCGACGACGTTCGAGGACATCGACCAGTTGCTCCGCTCGGTCTCGACGATGCAGTAAAAAGAGAAGCCCGGCGCCGCGAGTGGCGCCGGGATTTTTCATGCCCCGATCTTTTGAACCGATCCCCCTTCGACGAGCTCCGCGGGCACGAGCACCTGGTGCGGGAACCAGGTCTTCGGGCTCTCGATGTTCTCGACGAGGTTCGCGGCGGCGAGCCTTCCGAGCGCCTCGGTGTCCTGCTTCATCGTCGTCAGCCGGGGCCTCAGCACCTGCGAGAGCTGTATGCCGTCGTAGCCGATGACGCTGATGTCCTCCGGGATCGACAGCCCCGCCTTTTCGATGACGGTCATGCCGCCGAGGAACGAAAAGTCGTCCGGGTACAGGATGACGCTCGGCCGCTCGCGGTGCTTGAGCAGCTTCTGCGTCGCGAGCGCGCTCGCGCGGGGGTCGTGGTAGCGCGCGGGCACGACGTAGCCCTCCGGGACCGAGATGCCGAGCTCCGCGCACGCCTTGTGAAAGCCGGCGAGCCGCTTCGTCGTGACCGATGTCAGCTCGCCGTGGATGAACGCGATCCGCCGGTGCCCCATCGCGTGCGCGTGGCAGACGAGGTCGCGCGCGCCCTGCACGTTGTCGGAGAGTATCGCCGTGCGGCTGTCGAACACGTGGTCGATCGTGACCGTCGGAATCTCGCTGTTGACGAGCTCGAGGACCGCGGGGTCCGTAAAATCGACGCTCGCGATCACGACGCCGTCGCAGCGGCGGTAGTTGCTGTGCTCGTAGTAGCTCATCTTCGCGCCGCCGATGTTCTGGCTGATGAAGGTGATGTCGTAGCCCCTGCGCTCGGCCTCGTCCTTGAAGCTGTTCAGGATCAGCGAGAAATAGTCGTGCGCGAGGCCGCTGCGCATCGCGTCGACGAACAGCACGCCCAGATTGTTCGAGCGGTTCGTCTTGAGCGCGAGCGCCGCGGCGTTCGGGCGGTAGCCGAGCTCCTGCGCGACCGCGCGGATCATCTGCGCGGTCTCCTCGCCGATGTCGTCGTAGCCGTTGAGCGCCTTGCTGACGGTCGACGGCGAAACGCCGCATTTTTTCGAGATGTCCTTGATCGTTACCATGCGCGCCTCTTTTGGGTTGTCGATGTGCCCATCTCGTATGGGGCCCATCGACCCGCAATCCGTTCCGGATTGCTAACCTTTTCGTCCGGGTTTTTCCATTCCAGTTTAGCAGAATATCGCCGTTTGTCAACGCGCAATTTCAAGCATCCGGCCGTTCGTCCCGATGACCTCGCGGTAAAACGCCGCCGAGTCCTTCGGAATCCGGCGCAGGTCGCGGTAGTCTGTGTAGAACAGCCCGAAGCGGTCGCTGTAGCCCGTGTGCCACTCGAAGTTGTCGGTGAAGCTCCAGTGGAAGTACCCCCGGATCGGCACGCCCTCGTCGATCGCGCGCCCGAGCTCGCCCAAGTAGCGGCGCAGGAAGTCGATCCGGTCGGGGTCGTGCACCTTCCCGTCGAGGAAAATCCGGTCGTTGCAGGACTGGCCGTTCTCAGCGATGTAGATCGGCAGGCCGTACCGCCGCCAGATGAACAGCGGGCCGTAGCGCAGCGCCCTTTCTGAGACCGGCCAGCGGAGCGCCGTCACCGGGTGGCCCGGATGGCGCCGGACGTAGCTGCCGGACGCATCGACCTCGTTGCCGTTGTAGATGTTGAGCCCGAGGAAGTCGAGCTTCGGGGAAATGACGCGCATATCCTCCGGGTCGGCGGAATCGGCGAACCGCTTGAGAAACCCCGGCGCGTCCCCCGGGTAGCGCCCGAGCACCGCCGCGTCGAGGAACCACGCGTGCAGGAAGTGCCAGTCGTCCTCGCGCGTTCTAAACGTCTCCAGATACGCGGCCTCCCGGTTTCCGTCCGTGTCCTCCGACGGGTAACACACGCGCCCGGTCGTGCACGCGCCGACTTCAATCGGATTTTTGCTGTTCTCCCGC
>MWAC01000163.1 GCA_002068815.1 Firmicutes bacterium ADurb.Bin467
CCATCTCCCGCGCGCACTCCTCGCTGACCGCGCCGAACGCCTCGAGCGTCTCCGCCCGGACGCCGAGCACGCGCTCCTTCGCCCCGTTCGCGTAGGCGACGGAGCCCTCGAGGACCGCCGCGCTCGCGCCGGGGCAGTCGATCACGCAGGCGCAGAGTTTCCCGCCCGTGCAGCTCTCGGCGAACGCGACGGTCTCGTTGCGCGCGGCCAGCAGCGAAAGCACCGCCTTCGCGAGGCTCGCGTCCATGCCCTCGGCGTAGACGGCGCTCCCGAGCCGGCGGCGGATTTCGGCCTCGAGCGGCGCGATCATGCCGGCCGCGTCCGCAGAGAGCTCGACCCGGGCGCTGATGCGGGCCGTCACCTCGCCCGGGCCGCAGTACAGCGCGAGCGTCGGGTTCTCGCTGTGGAACAGGTCGATCAGCTTCGTCTCGACCATCGATTCGCCGACGCCGAAGATCCGCAAAAACCGGGACTCTATGTGCGCGCCCGACCGCTCCCGGAGGTACGGCGCGAGCTGCCGCTCGAACATGTCGATCAGCTCCCGGGGCGGCCCCGGCAGCACCGCGACCGCCTTTTTGCCCGATTCCACGATGCAGCCCGGCGCGGTGCCCTGCAAATTCGGCATGATGATCGCGCCCCGCGGGAAGTACGCCTGCTTCCGGTTGTTTTCGGTCATCTCGCGGCCGATGCGCCGCATGCGCTCCTCGATCGCCGCGAGGCTCTGCGCGTGCAGATCCATCGGAAGCCCGAAGAACTCGCCGACCATCTCCTTCGTCAGGTCGTCCTCGGTCGGCCCGAGCCCGCCGGTCGTGATCACGATGTCCGCGCGAGAGAGCCCCTCGGCGATCGCGGCCTTCACGCGCGCCGGGTTGTCGCCGACGGTCGTGTGGCGGTAGAGCGTCACGCCGAGCTCCGAGAGACGGCGCGAGAGGTACTGCGCGTCCGTGTTTGCGATCTGCCCCATCAGAAGTTCCGTGCCCACGGAGAGAATTTCCGCAACCATGCCAAAGCCTCCAATAATAAAGGATGCGATACAACCGGGGCGGCCCGGGAAAATTCCCGCGCCGCCCAAATTCCCGTGGAAAGTCCGCGCTACGTCGCGCTGTTCATCAGGATCGCCAGCGTCGTCGCGTCCACGACCGCGTTCGGGTCGGTGGGGTCGATCTCGTAGAGCGGCGCGCCGCCCGACGTGGCGTTGTAGTTCTGCTGGAACCTAAGCACCGCGTTTCGCGTCGCCTCGTCGTAGACGCCCTGCTGCGGGTTCTCGGATTTCAGCAGGTAGCCGAGCTCGTAGAGCTTCTTCTGCATCTCGAACACGTAGGCAGTCGGGGTGGAGCTGTCGACGGTCGGGGGCATCTGCGGCTTCTCGGTCGGCTCCTCGGTCGGCTCCTCGGTCGGTTCCTCGGTCGGGGCCTCGGTCGGCTCCGGCTCGAGCGCGAACTGTATCGACGAGACGAGCACGTCGTCGTTCGTCCCGTTGATGGGCTTGATAAGGCCGGGGGTCATCTTCGCCGCGGTGACGTCGAGGAACTCCTTGTCGGTCTGGTAGTTGAGCAGCTCCTTGCCGTTCGCGTCGGTGACGCGCACGTAGTAGAGCTCGAGGTCGCCGTCGGAATGCCACGAGACGCGCGTGTCGCCGGAGACATATTGCACGTCGCCCTCGACGTAGCTGACGGAGCTCACGCCGACCGACGGGTGCGACACGGTTCCGACCGCGGGCTTGGGCGTCGGGGTCGGCGGCGCCTCGGTGGGCGCCTCGGTCGCCGGGACATCCAAGGCGAAGCTGGCGCTCGCGACGAGCACGTCCGCGTCGGAGCCGTTCAGCGGCTTCGCGCCGACCTGAATCGTGTAGACCGTGCCGGCGGACATCTTCGACGCGTCGATGTCGATGAACTCCTTGTCGGTCTTGCTGTTGACGATCTCGCGGCCGCTGTCGTCGGCGATGCGCACGTAGTAGGTCTCGAGGTCGCCGTCGGAATGCCAGGAGATGCGCGTGTTGCCGAGCACGTAGCTCACGCCGTCGTCGACGTAGCCGATGTTGCCGATGTCGATGACCGGCTCGGTGATCGGCCTCGCCGTCGGCGTCGCGGTCGGGGCCTCGGTCGCCGGGGCTTCCTCGAGCGCGAAGTACGATACGGTCACGATCGCGTCGGCCTCGGTGCCGTTTGTCGGGATTGCGGCGACGCTGATCTCGTAGACCTCGCCGGCCGTGAGCGAGCTGACCGATACGTCGAGATGCGTCTCGCCCGTCGTGCGGTCGACGTACTGCCGGCCGCCGTCGCCCTCGATGACCACGCGGTAGGCGTCGACGTCGCCCTCCGCGCCCCAGGAGATCCGGAAATCGCGGTTGACGAAGTGGATCCCCTCGTCGAAGGCCGCCACGTCGCTGAAGGAGATCGACGGGTCGCCGATCTCGCCGACCGGCGGCTCGGTCGGAGACTGTTCCACGCGGTCGGAGTACGCCTCGAGGTAGTTCATCGTCCGCAGGTCGCACTGGCCCTCGGCCCGCAGTACCTCGCGGCCCTCGTACTGGTTGACCCTCTGCTGGAATTCCTTGACCGCCTGCACGGTCGCCGGGCCGAACGCGCCGTCCGCCTTGTCGAGAAGCCCCAGCTTGACGAGCATCTCCTGCATATACTGCACGGATTCCTTCGGCGAATTCTGGTCGACGACGATATTGTCGTCCTCGTCCCCCGCGCCGGGGTCCTCGGTCGGGACGGGCGTCGGGGTGGGCGCGTCGGTCGGCTCGAGCGTCGGCTTGACCGTCGGCGTGGGCGTCGGGGTCGGCGCGGCCGTCACGGTCGGCGTGGGCGTCGGGGCCTTGTCGGCATAGTATTCGAGGTAGGAGCGCGTCAGGTCGTCGCAGATGCCGGTGATGCTGAGCACGTCGCGGCCCTGATATTCGTTGACGCGGATCTGGAAGTTCTTGACCGCCTGCACGGTCGCCGGGCCGTATACGCCGTCCGCCTTGTCGAGCAGAGTGAGCTTCATGAGCTGCTCCTGCACGTAGAGGATCGACTCGCGCGGCGAGTTCTGGTCGACGACGGTTCCCTCGGTCGGGTCCGGCGTCGGGGTCGGGGTCGGGCCGGGCGTCGGCGTGTTCCGGCTCTCCCACCAGTCGGCGTAGTACTGCAGGTAGGACATCGTCAGCGCATCGACCTCGCCGGTCACGGGCAGCACCTCGCGGCCGAGCCTTTGGTTGACCAGCGCCTGGAACTCCCAGACGCCGCCGCGCGTCGCCGCGCCGTAGACGCCGTCGTCCGAGCCCTTCTCGATCATGCCCAGTATGATCAACTTCTGCTGCACGTACTGTATCGCCTGCTTTGACGAGCTCTCGTTGACGACCGTGCCGCCGGGCGTCGGCGTGACCTTGACGGGCAGCGTCGGCGTCGGGGTGGGCTTGCGGGAGACCTCGTAACGGTCGAGCCACGTGAGCGTCGCCGGGCCCGCGATGCCGTCCACGC
>MWAC01000164.1 GCA_002068815.1 Firmicutes bacterium ADurb.Bin467
TCGAGACCGCGACGAACCGCCACGGCGGCGCGCTCGGCGGCATCACGACCGGCATGCCCCTCGTCTGCCGCGTCGCGTTCAAGCCGACGCCGTCGATCGCGAAGGAGCAGCGGTCGGTCGATCTCGGCGCGATGGAGGAGGTCCCGCTCGCGGTTTCCGGGCGGCACGACCCCTCGATCGTCCCCCGTGCGGTGCCGGTCGTCGAGGCCGCGCTCGCGCTCGCCGTCGCGGACCTGATGCTGGAAGGGGTGTAGGTATGGGACTGGAAGGAATCCGGGAGACCATCGACCAAATCGACGATCAGCTGATCGAGCTGTTCGCGAAGCGCATGAACGCCGTGCGCGGCGTCGCCCAATACAAGCGGCAAAACCACCTGCCGATCCTGGACTCCGGCCGCGAGCGCGAGATCGTGAACCGGCTGTCCGAAAAGGCGGGGCCGGAGCTCGAGCGATATGTGAAGGCGCTCTACCGGACGCTGTTTGACCTGAGCCGCGGCTACCAGGCCGGCGTGCTCGGCGCGGGCTCGCCGCTCTCGGTCGCGATCGCGGACGCGCTGATGAGCCGCCGAAGCGAGATGCCCAACCGCGCGCTCGTCGCCTGTCAGGGCACCGAGGGCGCGTACTCGCAGAAGGCCTGCGACCGCATGTTCGCGTTCGCAAGCATTTTGTACATGAACTCGTTCGACGACGTGTTCGCGGCGGTCGAAAAGGGCATGTGCCCGTACGGCGTGCTGCCGATCGAGAACAGCTCGGCGGGCTCGGTCACGCAGGTGTACGATCTCATGGAGAGGCACCGCTTCCACATCGTGCGCGCGGTGCGCGAGCGGATCGAGCACAAGCTGCTCGCGATTCCGGGCGCGAGGCTCGAGGACATCCGCGAGGTCGTCTCGCACGAGCAGGCGCTCCGCCAGTGCAGCGCGTTCTTCCACGAGCACCCGAAGATTAAGCAGACGGAGTTCGCGAACACCGCGAAGGCCGCGGAGTTCGTCGCGCAGTCCGGGCGAAAGGACCTCGCCGTGATCGCGTCCGGCGACTGCCGCGACCTGTACGAATTGACGATCCTCTCGGACAGCGTCAGCAATTCCGAAAACAACTTCACGCGCTTCATCTGCATCGCGAAGGACATGGAGATCTACGACGGCGCGAACAAGATATCGCTGATGCTCTCGACCGCGCACAGCCCGGGCGCGCTCGGTCGGGTGATCGCGCAGATCTCGGCCGCGGGCGTCAACCTGACGAAGCTCGAGAGCCGCCCGATCCCCGGCAGCGACTTCAACTTCCGGTTCTTCTTCGACATGGAGGCGTCGCTCGCGAATCCCGAGGCGCGCGCGCTGCTGTGCGAGCTCGAGCGGCTGAGCGACCAGTTTACGCTGCTGGGAAACTATGAGGAGATGCGCTGACATGGAGTATGGGCTGATCGGCGGGAATCTCGGCCACAGCTATTCGGAGCGCATACACGCGATGCTCGGCGACTACGACTATAAGCTCTGCCCGCTGCCGCCGGAGGGCATGCGCGCGCTGCTTACGAGCCGGGCGTTTCGGGGGCTCAACGTCACGATCCCGTACAAGCGCGACGTGCTCCCGTACTGCGACGCGCTCTCCGACGAGGTCCGGGAGATCGGCAGCGCGAACACGCTCGTCGTCGAAAATGGCGTTTTGACCGCGTACAACACCGACCTCGGCGGGCTGCTGTCGCTCTTTCGGCGCGCGGGCGTCGAAGTTCAAGGCAAGAAGGCCGCGGTGCTCGGCGGCGGCGGCACGGCGCTGACGGCGCTCGCGGCATTGCGCCGGCTCGGCGCGCGGGAGATCGTCCGGGTGTCGCGCAGCGGCCCGGTCGACTACGCGGCGCTGTACCGCGACCACGAGGACGCCGAGGTGCTCGTGAACGCGACCCCGGTCGGCATGTATCCGGACAACCTCTTGTGCCCGGTCGAGCTCGACCGGCTGCCGCATTTGACCGGCGCGATCGACGTCATCTACAACCCGGACCGGACGCTTATCGTGCTCGGCGCGCTCGAGCGGGGGATTCCGGCGTCCGGCGGGCTCTGGATGCTCGTCGAGCAGGCGCGGCTGTCGGCGGAGAAATTCACGGGAGGGGACATCCCCGAGGCGCGCGCGGAGGAGGTTCACCGGACGCTCATCAAAGAGCGGCTGAACCTCGTGTTGATCGGCATGCCCGGCTCCGGAAAGACCGCGCTCGGCGAGGTGCTCGCATTGAGGCTCGGGCGCGGGTTCGTCGACTGCGACCGGGAGATCGAGCGAGCGTCCGGCATGCCGATACCGGAGATGTTTCGGACGCTCGGCGAGCGGGCGTTCCGCGAGGTCGAGTCGCAGGTGATCCGCGACGCCGGCAAAGAGACCGGGCTCGTGATCGCGACCGGCGGCGGCGCGCCGCTGCGGGCGGAGAACGTGCGGTCGCTCCGGCAGAACGGCGCGCTGCTCAACGTGCTGCGCCCGGTCGAGCTGCTCGAGAGCGACGGCCGGCCGCTGTCCGTCGACCTCCGCGCGATGGAGAAGCGCCGGATGCCGATCTACAGAGCGTGCGCGGACGGGGACGTCGACAACTTTGGCGCGCTTTCCGACGCGGTCGAGGCGGCGCTTCGGGCGTTTTCCGAGGCGGTCTCCGCGCGCTCGGGACGCTGAAGGGCAGCCGCTCCCGGACGGGGGCGGCGCTTTTGATTGCATTTCCGAAAATTGTTTCGGATACAAATAGATCCAAAAACCTTGACATGCACGGATCTGTGTGCAATAATTCGCGCGAATGGACGGAATTGTTTCGAAAATATTTTCGGAACGGCCGCATCCCGGCGCGATTTTTCGTTGCGTTTCCGAAAACATTGGAGGCGAAGGTCATGGAGAAGAGGCGGAGCTTTCTGGGCGCCCTCGGCCGCAAGATCATACAGGTCCGGGAGATGGGCGTCATCCTGCCGATCGTGCTGGCGACGATACTGTTCGCCTCGCAGAACAGCGTGTTTCTGGGGCAGGAGAACCTGATCAACATGCTCCGCACCGCGTCGTTCACGTTCATCACCGCGATCGGCATGGCGTTTCTGATCATCTCCGGCGGCTGGGACCTGTCGGTCGGCGCGGTGTACGCGTTCGCGGGCGTCGCGTGCGGCCTGCTCATGTCCGTGGGCGTTCCGATCCCGGTCGCGATACTCGGCGGCTGCATGTTCGGCTTCCTGTTCGGCATCATCAACGGCTTCTTCGTGCAGAGCGTGGGCCTCCCGCCGTTCGTCGCGACGATGTCGAGCATGTACATGGCGCGCGGGCTCGTGACCGGCTTTCAGAAGGGAAACCCGGTCTACCCGCTGCCGGACGCCTTCAACGCGATCGGGCAGGAGAACCTGATGCTGTTCGGGATTCCGATCCCCTACGTGCTCATCGTCGCGCTCGCGTTCGGGCTGATCGCGTCGTTCGTATTGAAAAAGACGTCGTACGGCCGGATGATCTTCGCGGTCGGCGGAAACGCGGAGACCTCCCGGCTCGCGGGCATCCCGGTGCGCTTCGTGCGGTTCAGCGCGTACGTCCTGACCGGCATGCTCGCGGCGCTGACCGGCATTTTGATGGCGGCGCGCATGGGCTCCGCGCAGCCGAACACCGGAAGCGGCTTCGAGATGCAGGTGATCGCGGCCTGCGTGATCGGCGGCGTGAGCTTGAACGGCGGCGCGGGCTCGGTGCTCGGCGCGCTGCTCGGCTCCGTGTTCATGACGATGATCGCCAACGGCATGACGCTGACGCGCGTGTCCCCGTACTGGCAGCAATTGGTCATGGGCCTCGTGCTGCTGCTCGCGTGCTCGCTCGACCAGGCGCG
>MWAC01000165.1 GCA_002068815.1 Firmicutes bacterium ADurb.Bin467
GGGAGCAATGTCTACGGCATCTTTCCGATGATCCTGGGCTCCGTCTGCGTGACGGTGGGCGCGCTCGTTCTCGGCGTGCCGATCGCGCTTATGACCGCGGTCTTCATGGCGCGCTTCTGCCCGAGGCGGCTTTTGGGCCCCTTGACGGCGGCGGTCAACCTGCTCGCGGGCATACCGTCGGTCGTCTACGGCTTCTTCGGGCTGACGGTGCTCGTGCCTCTGGTTCGCGACGCCCTCGGCGGCAACGGCTACTCGATTTTGACCGCGTCGCTTTTGCTGGGCATGATGATTTTGCCGACGGTCGCGGGCGTCGCGCTCGCGTCGATCCGCGCGGTGCCCGAGGGCTATTACGAGGGCAGCCTCGCGCTCGGCGCGAGCCACGAGCGCAGCGTCTTCTTCGCGGTGCTGCCGGCTGCGCGGTCGGGCGTGCTCGCGGGCGTCGTGCTCGGCCTGGGCCGCGCGATCGGCGAGACGATGGCGGTCATCATGGTCGCCGGAAATCAGGCGCGGCTTCCCTCGGGGCTGTTGAAGGGCGTCAGGACGCTCACGACGAACATCGTCATGGAGATGAGCTACGCGACGGATTTGCACCGCGAGGCGCTGATCGCGACCGCGTCGGTGCTGTTCGTGTTCATCCTCGTCATCAACCTGTCGCTGTCCCTCCTGAAAAGGAGGGCCGGGCGATGACCGCGCGGCGCGATTGGCTTTCCCTATTGCTGCGCGCGGCGGTGTGGCTCGCGGCGGGGCTGACGTTTTCGGTGTTCCTCTCGCTCGTCGGCTATGTGCTCATCCGCGGCGTCCCGAACCTGGCGCCGGAGCTGTTTTCGTGGAAATACACCTCGGACAACGGCTCGATGCTGCCGGCGATCGTGAGCACGGCGCTGATGACCGCGATCTCGCTTCTGGCCGCGGTGCCGCTCGGCGTATTCGCGGCGATCTATTTGACCGAGTACGCCGGGCGCGGCAACCGGCTCGTGAAGGCCGTGCGGCTGACGTCCGAGACGCTCGCGGGCATACCGTCGATCGTCTACGGGCTGTTCGGCTACCTGTTCTTCCTCGTTCGGCTCAAGTGGGACTATTCGCTTCTGGCCGGCGCGATGACGCTTGCGATCATGATATTGCCGCTGATCATGCGCACGACCGAGGAGGCGCTGCTCTCGGTCCCGGACGGCTTCCGCGAGGGCAGCTACGCGCTCGGCGCGGGGCGATTGCGCACGATCTTTCGGATCGCGCTGCCGACCGCGGTGCCGGGCATACTCGCGGGCGTGATCCTCGCGACCGGGCGCATCGTCGGCGAGACGGCGGCGCTTCTGTACACCGCGGGCACGTATCCGCAGCTGCCGGAGGGGCTGTTCTCGTCGGTTCGAACGCTGTCTGTACACATGTACGTGCTCTCGAGCGAGGGCCTGCACGTCGACAAGGCGTACGCGACCGCGGCGGTGCTGCTCGTCGTCGTCGCGGGCATCAACGCGCTGTCGTCGTCCTTGGCGAAGCGGATCGCGCGGGGAAGGGGATAATATGCTGAAGTTCGACATACAAAACTTAAACCTATGGTACGGCGCGTTTCAGGCGCTGAAGAACGTGAACCTCGGCATCGAGGCGAACGGCATCACCGCGCTGATCGGGCCGTCCGGCTGCGGGAAGAGCACGCTTCTCAAGGCGCTGAACCGGATGAACGACCTGACCGAGGGCGTGAAGATCGAGGGAAAGGTCCTGCTCGACGGCGAGGACGTCTACGGCGCGGCGGACGTGAACCTGCTCCGGAGGCGCGTCGGCATGGTGTTTCAGAAGCCGAACCCGTTCCCGATGACGGTCTTCGACAACGTCGCCTACGGCCCGCGAACGCACGGCGTGCGCGCCCGCGCGCGGCTGCGCGACATCGTCGAAAGGGCCCTTCGCGACGCGGCGATCTGGGATGAGGTCAAGGATCGCCTGAAAAAGAGCGCGCTCGGGCTCTCGGGCGGGCAGCAGCAGCGCCTCTGCATTGCGCGGGCGCTCGCGGTCGAGCCGGAGGTGCTCTTGATGGACGAGCCGCTCGCGCTCAAGCTGAAGGAGAAGTACACGATCGCCATCGTCACGCACAACATGCAGCAGGCGGTGCGCGTCTCCGACCGCACGGCGTTCTTTTTGCTCGGCGAGGCGGTCGAGGTCGGCAGCACCGAGCGGATCTTCTCGGCGCCCGGCGACAAGCGCACCGAGGACTACATCACGGGGAGGTTCGGATGATGAGGAGCCGTTTGGACGAGCAGCTCGATCGGCTGAACGCCGAGCTGATCGACATGGGGACGCTCGTCGAGCACGCGATCGAGGAGAGCGCGCGCTCCCTGAGCCCCCGGGACATACCGCGCGCGAAGACGGTGCTCGCGCTCGACCGCGACGTCGACCAGAAGGAGCGCGACATCGAGGGGCTGTGCCTGAAATTGCTCCTGCAGCAGCAGCCGGTCGCGAAGGACTTGCGTTTTATTTCGGCTGCGCTTAAAATGATCACGGACATGGAGCGCATCGGCGACCAGGCCGCCGACATCGCCGAGGTCGTCACGATGCTCGACGCCGAGCGCGCGGTCGAGATGACGCTCATCCCGGAGATGGCGGGGGAGACCGTCAAGATGGTGCGCGGCGCGATCGACGCGTTCGTGCTGCGCGATCTGACGCTGGCGAAGTGGGTCATCGACATGGACGACGTCGTCGACGCTCTGTTCGTGCGCGAGAAGAACGCGCTGATCGAGCTTCTGCGCAGGGACCGGAACGCCGCCGCGCACGCGCTCGACCTTCTGATGATCGCGAAGTACCTCGAGCGCATCGGCGACCACGCGGCCAACATCGCCGAGTGGGTCGCGTTCGCGATCACGGGGACGCACAAGGAATAGGAGGACCTATGATCTACTGCGTCGAGGACAGCGAGGGCATACGAAACCTCGTCGCCTACACGCTCAACATGACCGGCTTCGAGGCGCGGGGCTTCCCCGACGGCGCGCAGTTCTTTCAGGCGCTTGCGGAGGCGGCGCCCGACCTCGTGCTGCTCGACATCATGCTGCCCGGCGAGGACGGCGTGTCGATCCTGCACCGGCTGCGCAGCGACCCCCGGTACAGCGCGATTCCGGTGATCCTGCTGACCGCGAAGGGCGAGGAGGACGACAGGGTCGGGGGGCTCGACGCCGGCGCGGACGACTACGTCGCAAAGCCCTTCGGCATGATGGAATTGATCGCGCGCGTGAAGGCGGTGCTCCGGCGCTGCTCGAGGCGCGAGGCGGGCGTGCTGCAGCTCGGCGCGATATCGCTCGACCGCGAGAGGCACACGGTGGCGATCGACGATCAGCCGGTCACTCTTACGTTCCGCGAGTTTGAGCTTCTGAAATTCCTGATGGAGCGCCCCGCGCGCGCGTTCGGCCGCGACCAATTGCTCGACGAGGTCTGGGGCGCGGACTACGAGGGCGGGCCGCGCACCGTCGACATGCACGTGCAGACGCTGCGCAAGAAGCTCGGCAGCGCCGGCGCGCAGATCGGCACGATCCACGGGCTCGGCTACAGGATCGGGGGAGGGGAACATGCGCAATAGGATATGGCGCGCGATGGCGCTGACGGCGCTGCTTTCGGTGCTCGCGTTCGGCGTGCTGTCGATGGGCGTGCTCTACCGCTTCTTCGCCGCGCGCACCGCGGCCGCGCTCGACAGCGACCTCGGCATTATCTCCGCGGCGCTCGAGGGCGGCGCGGGTGTCGAGGCGCTCGCCCGGGCGAACGCGGACGCGCGCGTGACGCTCGTCTTAGCCGACGGAACCGTGCTCTTCGACAGCCGCGAGCGCGCGTCGGACATGGGAAACCACCTCGACCGCCCGGAGATTCGGGACGCGCTGGAAACGGGCTCCGGCGCGAGCGTCCGGCGCTCGGACACGCTCGGCGAGCAGACGATCTACCGCGCAAGGCGCCTCCGGGACGGCTCGGTGCTGCGCGTCTCCGGGACGCAAAAGAGCGTGCTCGGGCTGCTTCTGCAGATACTGCCGCTGTTCCTGTTTTTGATCGTCGTGACCGGCTCACTGTCGGCGCTGCTGTCCCGGCGGACGACCGCGCGCATCGTAAAGCCTCTGAACGAATTGAACCTCGAGAGCCCGCTCGACAACGACGTGTACGAGGAGCTCTCGCCGCTGCTCACGCGCATGCACGTGCAGAACGCGCGCATACAGGGCTACATTTCCGAGCAGACCGCGCAGCGGCGCGAGTTCGCCGAGATCACGCGCGGCATGGCCGAGGCGCTCGTGCTTCTGAACGCGCGCGGCGAGGTGCTGTTCGTCAACCGCGCGGCGGAGGAACTGCTCGGAACCTCGCGCGAACAGGGCGAGGGAAGGTATCTGCTCGCGCTGACGAGAAACTTCCAGATCGCCTCGGCGATGGAGGGCGCGCTTGCCGGCGCGGGGACGGAGAAGGACACCGAGATCGCCGGCCGGCGCTGCCGCGTCGCGGCGAACCCGGTCAGGGCCGGCGACGCCGTGACGGGGGCCGTGATGCTGATCCACGACGTGACCGACCGCTTCCTCGCCGAGAAGGCGCGGCGCGAGTTCACCGCGAACGTCTCGCATGAGCTCAAGACGCCGCTGACGGCGATCCTCGGCTACGCGGAGATCATGCAGAACGGCGTCGCGGCCGAGGACATGCTGCGCGAGTTCGCGGCGCGCATCCACGAGGAGGCGACGCGGCTGATCGGGCTCGTCGAGGACATATTGAAATTGTCGCGGCTCGACGAGAATAGGCTGCCGAACGACCGGCGCCCGGTGTCCCTCCGGGAATTGGGCGTTCAGGCCGCCGCCAGGCTGAAGCCCGAGGCCGACCGGCGCGGCGTGTCGATCGCGGTCGAGGGGGGCGATTGCCCGGTCGTCGGCTCGCAGTCGGTGCTTTCGGAGCTCGTCGGGAACCTGCTCGACAACGCCGTCAAGTACAACCGCCCCGGCGGCCGCGCGGTCGTCCGGCTCTCGGAGTTCCCCGGCGGCGCGCGCGAGCTCGTCGTCGAGGACACCGGCATCGGCATCTCGCCCGAGGATCAGGAACACGTGTTCGAGCGGTTCTTCCGCGCCGACCGCAGCCGCTCCGACGAGGGCGGCACGGGGCTGGGGCTGTCGATCGTCAAGCACGCGGCGCTCGCGCACGGCGCGTCCGTTCGCCTGGAGAGCGAGCCGGGCGTCGGCACGCGCGTCACCGTCCGCTTTCCCGCCAAAGATTGACAGGAAAGCGATTTCCATGTATACTTGGGGGGAAATCCATCATCTGGGGAGGGCAACCGATGTTAAACTTTGAATTTTACAACCCGGCGCGCATCGTCTTTGGCCGAGGCGCGGAGGAAAAGACCGGAGAACTCGCGAAGCGGCTGGGCACGAAGGCGCTTCTGCACTACGGCGGCGGCTCGGTGAAGGCGACCGGCGTCTACGACAAGGTCGTCCGGTCGCTTGAGAAGGCGGGCGTGCCGTTCGTCGAGCTCTCGGGCGTGAAGCCGAACCCGCGGCTGTCGCTGGTTCACCAGGGCATTAAGCTCTGCCGCGACGAGGGCGTCGACTTCGTCCTCGCGGTCGGCGGCGGCTCCGTCATCGACTCCGCGAAGGCGATCGCGGCCGGCGTCCCGTACGACGGCGACGTCTGGGACTTCTACCTCGACGAGGAGAAGGGCCCGTTCACCGCGCTCCCGATCGGCGTCGTGCTGACGATTCCCGCCGCGGGCTCGGAGAGCTCGACCGGCTCCGTCATCACGAACGAGACCGGTTGGCTCAAGCGCGCGATGAACAAGGAGGTCCTGATCCCGAAGTTCGCCGTGATGAACCCCGAGTTCACGTTCACGCTGCCGCCGTACCAGACCGCGTGCGGCGCGAGCGACATACTCGCGCACATGTTCGAAAGGTACTTCACGCAGGTCGAGCACACCGATCTCACCGATAGGCTTCTCGAGGCCGCGATGAAGACGCTGTTGATCTACGCGCCGATCGTCATGGAGAACCCCACCGACTACGACGCGCGCGCCGAGGTCATGTGGACCGGCACGATCGCGCACAACAACCTCCTGAACACCGGGCGCATCGGCGACTGGGCGAGCCACAACCTCGAGCACGAATTGAGCGGCATCTACGACATCGCGCACGGCGCGGGGCTCTCGATCGTGTTCCCGGCGTGGATGCGCCACTGCCATAAGGCGAAGCCCGCGCGGTTCGTGCAGCTCGCGATGCGCGTGTTCGACGTAGACCTCGCGATGGAGGACGACGAGAAGATCATCGAGGAGATGATCCGCAGGCTCGAAACGTGGTATAAGCGGCTCGGGCTCCCGGTTCGGATGTCGGACGCGGGCATTGCCGGCGACCGCATCGGGGAGATGGCGAAGAAGCTGTTCATCGGCCAGCCGGAGCAGGGGAACTTCATGCGGCTGACGGAAGAGGACGCGCTCCAGATCTACAAACTGGCGCTGTAAAAAATCCCGCGGCTCGCGCCACGGAGCACAAAGGCATGCAGAATCGCCTGTAAAATCGAAACCGACGGCATGTACGTCGGTTTCGCGCATTTCCCGAGAGCTGAGGCGAGGGAAATGCTCACCCGTCCGGCCTTCGCCCGGAAATTGTGAAATTCCAGAAGGCCGGCCCTACGCGTTGAAAAACGAGGTTTTTCAACGCATCGCGGAGCGATTAAAATAGGGTTTCCATCAGGTACATGTAAAGCGGAATGAAGAGCAGCGACAGCGCGGTCGTCAGCGCCATGCCGCCGGCGGCGTACTCGTTGTCGGAGCCGGTCGTGCCCGCGACGATCACCGTCTGCGACATGACCGGCATCGTCGCCTGCATGAACAGCACGCGCTGCATGAGGTCCGGCAGGCCGAACGGCGCGGACGCGAGCAACAGGAGCGCCGGGCAGATGACGAACCGCCCGAGGCAGACGGCGAGGTACCCCTTCTGCCAGCGCACGTGCCCGTTCCGAATCATCCGCATGATGATCGCGCCGGTGTAGATCAGGGAGAGCGGCGTCACGATGCTCCCGACGTAGCCGCACGCGCTCATGAAGAACTTCGGCGGCTTGAAGCGGACGAGCAGCAGAAGCCCGCAGGCGACGAGCGTCGCGAGCGGCAGCGGGATCGCCGACCAAAGGCTGCGCTTTTTCGGGAGCTCCGCCTCTCCGTCGCCGAAGCGCCGCATCAGCGTGTGGCCGATCGCCCAGAACATCGACGTGTTCGAGAAGTAGTAGGTCAAGGCGAGCGGCGCCGCGACGTCGCCGAACAGCGCCTTCGAGACCGGCAGGCCGATGAACACCGAGTTCGCAAACGAGAACATCGCGACGAACGAGCCGATCCTACGGCGCTCGAGCTTCATGAGCTTCGCAAGCCCCAAGCCCAATGCCGCCATCGCGATCACGCACAAGAGCACCGCCAATATGCCCGGCGCGTTCGCGATCAGTTCGTCGCGCGTGTACTGCGTGAACATCGTGTTGACGATCGTCGCCGGGAGGCCCACCATGACGACGAGCCTCGAGATCAGCGGCAGGTTTTTGTCGTCCAGCCAGCCGATCCGGTAGAGCAATATGCCCGTGCCGGCCATCAGGAACATCGCCAGCACGATTTCGACCGCGTTCGCCACCGATTGCACGCCCATCCCCCCTCGCGGAATCAAAGAGCCCCCGCCCCTGTTGGGGCGAGAGCTCGCCTCGCGGTTTGTATGCGGATCGGGTCGATTATAGCAGAAGCCCACCCCGGTGTCAACGCGCATTTCCAAAATCCGCATTGTTTTTCCGGGGGAATTGTGATATGATTTTCCGGAGAGGTGGGAAGCCGATGCCGTTTATCAGCCACGACAAGGGGAGCGCGATGTTCGATGCGACGCCCATCGAGAACATGTTCCTGCTGGAATACCTTCCCGTCGCGCCGGACGACTGCCTGCGCGTGTTTTTCTACGCGCGCATGCTCTGCCAGCACCCGGAGTTGGGCGACGGCATCCCGGACGTCGCGCGCGCGCTGAAGCTCTCGGACGAGGCCGTCGAGGACGCGTTCCGCTTCTGGGAGCGCGAGGGGCTCGTCCGGAGGCTCTCCGACCGCCCGCCGACCTACGCGATGCTGCCGATGCGCGGCTTCTCGACGCCCGCGCCGATGGACGACCACTACTACCAGTTCCGGGACTTCAACGCGTCGCTGCAGCGGCTGTTCGGCGACTCGGTTCTGCACGGCGAGGTGTCGATCGCGCAGGACTGGGTGACGGTGTTCGGCCTCTCGCGCGAGGCGGCGCTTCGGATCGCCGAATACGGCATAGGCGACCTGAAGTTCTCGAAGAAGAGCCCGCGCGCGACCTTGCGCAAGATCGACAACATCGTCAAGGAGTGGGCGGAGCACGGCGTGCGCACGCTCGAGGACGCCGAGCGGATGATCGCCGTCAAAAACGGCAGCTTCGGCGCGGCGGAGGCGGTCCTGAAGCGGTTCGGGCTGCGCGGGAAGCCGAGCGAGGTCGAGCTCGAGATGGCCGAGAAGTGGCTGCGCGAGTGGGGGCTCTCGGCGGAGGACGTGCTCGACGCGTGCCAGGCGACCGCGAACGCGCAGAACCCGTCGTTCGGCTACCTCGACAAGGTGCTCGAAAACCGCCGCACCGAGGGCGACCGCCACTTCGAGCCGCTGAAGAAGGCGCTCGTCGAGCTCGGCAGCAAGGCGCAGCCGACGCCGGAGACGCTCAAGAAATACGCGGGCTTCCTCGAAGCGGGCTTCGAGCCGCGCACCGTCGAGCTCGCCGCGATTCAGCAGAACGGCAAGAACCGGCACCAGTTCGAGGACCTCGAAAAGCTGCTCTCGATGTGGGCGGAGCTCGGGCTCTTGCGCGCGGACCAGGCGGAGAGCTACGTCGCCCGCCAGCGCGCGCTGTCCCGGGAGCTCGCGGAGCTCTTGAAGCGCGCGGGGTCGGAGAAGCGGCCGACGCTCGAGGACATCGAGCTCTACGAGAGCTGGCGCAATAAATTCTCCGAAGAACTCCTGCACTTCGCGGCGGAATCGTGCCGCGAGAAGGGGCGGCCGATGGTCAACATCGAAAAGCTGCTCGCCCGGTGGGAGAGGGACGGCATATCGACCGTCGAGGCCGCGCGCGCCGCGGCCTCGCGGAACCCGGGCTTCAAGAACCCGGCGCTCAACTACGAGCAGAGGGCGCTCGAGGGGAACGGGGACGACCTGTTCACCGATCTCACGCAGTACGGGGGGAAGGGCGAATGACGAGAGCCGAGCGGGTCCGGAGCCTTCTGGACGAGTACATCCAGCAGCAGCGCGAGAACGCGGCCGCGCTTCGGGAGCGCGAGCGCGAGGCGTACGCGAGGGACCCGGCGCTCGAAACCCTGCGCGGGCAGACCGTCTCCGTCGCGCTCGACGCGATGCGCGATGCGCTGCAGGAGCCGTCCGAGGACAAGCGCCGCGGGATCGCCGAAAAAATGCGCGCCCGGGGGCTGTTCATCAACGGCGAGGTGCGAAGGCGGCTGCGCGCGCTCGGGCTCCCCGAGGACTACCTCGAGGAGCAATACCGCTGCCCACTCTGCCGCGACACCGGCTACGTCGGCGACGCGCCGGCGCGCTTCTGCGAGTGCTTCGAGAGGCGGCTCGCGGCGAAGGCGTCGGCAGGGGTCGCGGTCGAGGGGCAGACGTTCGACCGCTTCAACCCGTTTCTCGCGCCCGAGGAGAACGGCCAGCGCGAGAAGCTCATGCTCGTCAAGAACCTGCTCGAGGAGTTCGCCGACCGCTACCCGGACGCCCAGTGGCAGAGCATCGTGCTGATGGGGGCGGGCGGGCTCGGCAAGAGCTTTCTGCTGAACTGCGTGCACGACCGCGTCGCCCGGCGGGGCTTCGCCGCGCAGCGCGCGACGGCGTTCCGGATGTTCGAGGCGATGCGCGCCCGGCATATGGGCCAAGAGGACGGCGAGGACGGCTTCTGCGCGCTTCTCACGGCGCCGCTTTTGTTGATCGACGACCTCGGCACCGAGCCCGTCATGCGCAACATCACCGTCGAATACCTGTTCATGCTCCTGAACGAGCGCATCGAGGCCGGGCTTTCGACGATGGTGACGACGAACCTCGCGCCGCCGCAGCTTCTCGAGCGGTACGGCGAGCGCGTCGTCTCGCGGCTGTTCGACCGCGCGCGCGGGCTGACCGTCCGGCTCGAGGGGAGGGACTTGCGGCTCTATGGACGGTGTTGAGGCGGAGGTCTACGCGGCACTCCGGCGGATGGGCATCCCTTGCGACAGCGTCGATCACGCGCCGGTGCACACGATCGAGGACTGCAGGGTCGCAGAGGAACTGCTGGGCGGAATCGTCCCGAAAAACCTGTTCCTGACGCCGCGCAACGAGAGCGCGTTCTACCTGCTGCTTACGCGCGCGGAGAACTTCCGGACCGCGGACGTCTCGAAGAAGATCGGCTCTTCGCGGCTGAGCTTCGCGAGCGCGGAGAGGCTGATGGAGAAGATGCGCACGCTCCCCGGCGCGATCAGCCCTATGGGGCTTCTCTTCCCCGAGGCGCGCGAGGTGAAGCTGATCGTCGACCGGGAGTTGCTGTCGCTCCCGCGGCTTCTGTTCCACCCGTGCGTGAACACGGCGACGCTCTCGATGTCCTCGACCGACTTCTTCGAAAAATTCCTGCCGGGCGCCGGGCACGCGCCGATCATGATCGACATCTGCCGGGAGGGAGCGCAATGAAAATCGACTGGAGGCGCGACACGAAGCGCCTCGTGCTGGTCATCGCGGGGTCGATTTTGATCGCGGTCAACATACGCGCGTTCGTGCAGGCCGCGGAGATGTACCCCGGCGGCATCATGGGCCTGTCGCTGCTCGTGCAGACGGTGTTCCGCACGTATCTGCACGTCGAGATTCCGTTCACCGCGTTCAACCTCGCGTTCAACGCGGTGCCGGTGTACATCGGATTGCGCTTTCTCGGGCGGAAGTTTACGCTCTTGTCGCTCGTCGCGATCGCGCTCTCGAGCGTCCTGACCGACGTGCTGCCCGACATGCGCATCACCTCCGATCCGCTGCTCATCTGCGTGTTCGGCGGCATACTCGGCGCGTTCGCCGGGAGCCTGTGCCTGCGCGCCGACGCGACCGCCGGCGGCACCGACTTCATCGCGATGTACATGGCCCAGAAATACGAGCGCGACGCGTTCAACACGATATTCGCCGCGAACGCCGTGATGCTGGGCGCCGCGGGGCTCCTGTTCGGCTGGGAGAAGGCGCTCTACTCGATCATCTACCAGTACGCGTCGATGCAGGCGCTGCGCGCGTTCTACAAGAGCTTCCAGAAGCACACGCTGTTCATCATCACCGACAAGCCCGAGGCGGTCTACGAGAAGATTCAGAAGACGACGCACCACGGCGGCACGCTGTTTCGCGGCACGGGGCTCTACGAGCAGAAGGAGCGCACGATGGTCTACTCGGTCGTCTCCTCCGACGAGATACGAAACGTGCTGCTCGAGGTCAAGAAGGCCGACGAGCGCGCGTTCGTGAATATCGTCAAGACGGACCGGTTCGCGGGGAGGTTCTACCGGAAGCCTACCGACTAAGCAAAAAAGCGGCGGCGCCGCTTTCAGGGCATCAAAAAACCGCGGTTTTTTGATGCATAGGAAGAATGTGCTTCGGCTCGCTGAAATCCTCACGGATTTCCGGGCGCGATCCTGACGGTAGGAATCGTTTTACCTCCGCTACGCTCCGTAAAAACCAAATTCACCGCGCATGTCGCTGAATTTGATTTTATGGGTCGGTCGGCGATACTTTGTCGATGGGCCGAAAGCGGCGCCGCCGCTTTTTTGTTGGCTATCGTATGAAGTTGGTTCTATAAACCTTCTCCGCGAGGGGGGGCAATACCCCCTTCTCCCTTCCGGCCTCGATGCACCTGAGCAGCCACGCCATGTTGCGCCCGAGGTTGCGCATCGTCTGGAGCCCCTCCTGATCCTTGAGCACCTCCTCCGGCGTGTTTCCGTGCACCATGTTCCAGTAGGTCGAGGAGACGACGGGCATCTGCGCGATCGTGAAGTACTTGTTCAAAACGTCGATCGACGCCGTCGTGCCCGCGCGCCGGGCGGACGCGACCGCCGCGGCCGGCTTGTGGCGGAAC
>MWAC01000166.1 GCA_002068815.1 Firmicutes bacterium ADurb.Bin467
CCGCCGGCCGCGATCGCGGAAGAAATCATCGATTTTGAATGAGGTGCGTATGGACAAGATGAAACTGATCGTCGCCATCGCCGACAGGGGGAGCGGCGACAAGATGGCGCGGACGCTCGCCGAGGCCGGCTGCCGGATGAATTTGCAGCTCGCCGGCCGCGGCACGGCGAACGCCCCGTGGGTGGAATGCCTCGGGCTCTGCGATACGCACAAGGACGTCGTGCTCTCGCTGTGCCCGGCGGCGGGCGCGAAGGCCGCGCTTGAAATGCTCGAAAAACAGATGGCCGGCAAGCGGCACTATCTCGCCGCGACGGTGCCGCTCAACAGCATCGCCGGAAGGGCCGAAGGAGAGGAACAGCATGGATAACCGATTCGATCTGATTGTCGCCATCGTAAACCGGGGATTCTCCGACCTCGTGATGGACGCGGCGCGCGCGGCGGGCGCGAGCGGCGGGACGATTTTGCACGGGCGCGGCACGGGCGTGCACGAGGCCGAGCGGTTCTTCGGCGTGTCGATCCAGCCGGAGAAGGAGGTAGTATTGATCCTGACGCTGACCGAGGAGCGCCGCAAAATCATGGCCGCGATACTCGAGGGCGCGGGCCTGCACACCGAGGGCAAGGGCATGGCGTTCTCGCTGCCGGTCGACGACGTCTCCGGCGTCGTGCACCTGATGAAGAAAATCGACAAGGAATAGAAAAGCACCGGGGATCGCCTTTCATCGGCGATCCCCTGTTTTTTTATCGGTTGGCGGTGGCGACGACGTCCGCTCCCGTGCCCGCGACGTCTTCGATCAGCACGTCGCCGATTTGTATCGGGGCGGCGACGCGAAGCGCGCGAATCTCGCGGAGCACATCCTCGACGCGGTCCTTCGGCACGGCGACCGACGTCTTGACCGGGCAGAGCGGCAGCCGCGCCCCCGAGACCGCGGCGAGCGACGTCACGACGCGCACCGGGCGCGTGACCTCCTGCCGGCAGTACTTCTCGCCGCGCGCGCACTGGTTGCCGGACACGGCGAGCCCGTCGCCCTCGAAGTCCACCCGGACGCGGCAGCCCATCGGGCAGACGATGCAGGTCAGTTCCCGGCTCTGCATGCCGCTCCCCCCTTCCCGGCGAGCCGGACGGTCGCGTCCGCCCGGAGCTTCTCCGCGTCGATCGTGACCTTCTCCATCTCGCCCGGCGTCACGATCTGCCTTCTGCGGCTGAGGATCACCTGATCGCCGCTCAGCACCTCGACCGTCGCGTCGCGGTAGACGCCGTCGACGCGGAAATACAGGTCGATCTTCCCGACCGCGCCCTTCCGGATCTTCTGCGGCACCGTGTAGCGCACGCCGTCCTTCGCGACGACGGAACAATACCCGGCCTCCGAAGCGCCCCCGCCCGTTATGTACGCCGCGGCGGACGCGCCGGCGAGCATCGCCTCGACCGACACGTTGTCGACGAGGTCGTGCACGTGCAGCACGTTTCCGCACGCGAACACGCCGGGGACCGACGTCTCGCGCCGCTCGTCGACGACCGCGCCGCCGGTCACGGGGTCGATCTCGACGCCGGCGCCCTTCGAGAGCTCGTTTTCGGGGATCAGCCCGACGGACAGCAGCAGCGTGTCGCAGGCGACGAACTCGGACGTGCCCGGAATCGGCAGCCGCGTCGCGGGGTCGACCTCGCTGACGGTCACGCCCTCGACGCGCTCCTTGCCGTGTATGCGCGTCACCGTGTGGTTGAACCGAAGCGGTATGCCGTTGTCCTCGAGGCACTGGACGATGTTGCGGTTCAGCCCGCTCGAGTACGGCAGTATCTCCGCGACGAGCTCGACCTTCGCGCCCTCCCACGTCATCCGGCGCGCCATGATGAGGCCGATGTCGCCGGAGCCGAGGATCACCACGTGCCTTCCGGGCAAATATCCGTCGATGTTGTTGAGCCGCTGCGCGCAGCCCGCGGTGTAGACCCCCGCCGGGCGCGTGCCGGGGATGCTCAGAGCGCCCCGCGGCCGCTCGCGGCAGCCCATCGCGAGCACGACCGCGCCCGCGGTCAGCGTGACCAACCCGCGCGTCGCCGATACGCAGCCGATATGCCGATCCTGCGACAGCGAGAGCACCAGCGCGTCCGTCCAGACCTCGATGCCCGTGCCCTCGAGCCGCTTGACGAAGCGGTCGACGTATTCCGGGCCGGTCAGCTCCTCGCCGAAGAAGTGCAGCCCGAAGCCGTTGTGTATGCACTGCTGCAATATGCCGCCGAGCTCGCGGTCGCGCTCGAGCACGACGATCCTCGCGTCCGGAGCGGTTTTCTTAGCCTCCAGCGCCGCGGCAAGCCCGGCCGGGCCGCCGCCGATGACCGCAATGTCAAAATCGCAGCGCATCCGTCAGCCCTCCCCGCGTGTCTTGCCCGCGACCATGCGCGAGCTTCCGCCGAATTTCGTCAGGTTTTCCATCGGGACGCCGGTCTCCCGCGAGAGGATCTCCATCACCTTCGGCGTGCAGAACCCGCCCTGGCAGCGGCCCATGCCGGCGCGCACGCGGCGCTTGACGCCGTCGACCGTGCGCGCGCCGCGGCGGACCGCCTCGACGACCTCGGCCTCGGTGACCGTCTCGCAGCGGCAGACCGCGCGCGCGTACAGCGGATTTTCCGCGATCGCGGCCCAGCGCTCGTCGTCCGTCATGTGCCGGAACGCCGGGATGGCCCTGCGCGTCGGGTCGTAATCGTCCTTCGGGACCAATTCGAGCCCCGACGACCGGACGAGCTCCTCGACCATCTCCGCGATCGCGGGCGCGCTCGTGAGTCCCGGCGAGCAGATGCCCGCCGCGTGGATCATCCGGGCGTCGGCCTCCGACGGGCGGATGATGAAATCGCCGGTCGACGGCTGCGCGCGCAGCCCCGCGAACGCGCGGATCGTGCCGCGCAGGTTCAAGGTCGGCACCGACTTCTTTGAAAGCATGCTCAGGAGCTCGACGAAGTGCGCGTCGACGGCGGTGTCCTCCTTGTCGCTGACGTTGACCGCGGTCGGGCCGACGAACGCGTTTCCGTCGACCGTCGGCGCGACGAGCACGCCCTTGCCCATCTTCGTCGGCGTGTGGAAGATGACCTTCGAGGGCTTCGCCTCGGTGCGGTCGAGCAGCATGTACTCGCCCTTGCGCGGGCGGATGACGAACGAATCGTCGTCGATCATGCGCGCGACGTCGTCCGCGTAGACGCCGGCGCAGTTGATCACGCGCCGCGCGCGGATGCACTCGTCGCCCGCGCGGATTACGAGGTTATTCGGCTCCGGCACGATCCACTTCACATGCCTGCCGAGCAGCCACTCCGCGCCGTTTCTGCGCGCGTTCTCGGCGCAGGCGACCGTCAACTCGTACGGGCAGGTGATGCCGCCGGTCTTCGCGTGCAGCGCGGCGACAACGTCCGGGGACAGCATCGGCTCCATCGCGCGCGCTTCCTCCCCGGTCAGGAGCTCGAGCCCCGGCACGCCGTTCTGAATCCCTCTTTCGTAGAGCCAGCGAAGCTCGAGTTTTTCCTCCGCGTTGAACGCCGCGACGAGCGTCCCGACGCGCCGGATCGGCACGTCGAGCTCCCCGCACCACTGGGTCATCAGTTCGTTTCCGCGCACGTTCAGCTTCGCCATGAGCGTGCCCGCGGGTGTGTCGTAGCCCGCGTGCAGAATCGCCGAATTCGCGCGCGAGGCCCCCATCGCCACGTCCTCCGCCCCGTCGATCAGCGCGATCGAAAGCCGGTAACGCGACAGCTGTCTGGCGATCGCCGCGCCGGTTACCCCGGCGCCGATGATCGCCACGTCGTAATTGCGCATGCCCTTCCCCTCCGAGAATATTGTAGGGGGAACAACCGGCCCCGTCAATGACCGCCCGGGATAAGCGGATGTTAAGAAATGCGCACAAATCCCGCAAAAACCGCGCATTTTCGGCTTTGAATGTTAAGAAATGTGGACGCCGCGAGCGGCGTCCACATATTTCCAAGGGGTGTCAATTGTTGGGATCAGGCTTTTGGCCGCGCGATCACGTACGGCTGCTCCTGTATCTCGTCGCCGTCGGCGGAGAAGCCCTCGCGCCACATGTAGAAGAACCGCTCGGCGTTGAAGATGTAGTAGCCGTCCTGCAGGTGGTCGGAGGTGTCGTAGGGATCGGCCAGGATCAGCACATCGTCGCCGAAGTGCTCGGTGCCCATCGTGTCGTAGCCGATGACGACCTGGAAGTGGCCGGACCAGTCGATCCAGTCGACGATGATCGGCGTGCCCGCATCGAGGTTTTCTTGGACCCACGCGGGGAACGTCTCGTAGGTGAACTCGCCCTCGCCGTTG
>MWAC01000167.1 GCA_002068815.1 Firmicutes bacterium ADurb.Bin467
CCGCGACGAAGGCGCGCGCCGTGGCCGGCCCGAAACTCACCGAGGCCGAACAGCTCGAGCTGATCCAGCTTTGGGAGCAGGGCGAGCGCGAGCGCGTATCGCCGAAACTTGAAGCGTTCCGCCAGCCGGCCCGCATCAAGGGCTGTCGCGGCGGACGCGGCGCCGGAGCGAAGTCGTGGTCGATCATCTCGCTGATCGTGCAGCGGGCGAACTACCAGCGCACCCACGTCGCATGCCTTCGCGAGGTCCAGCTCACGCTCGAGGAATCCGTCTGGAAACTCGTCAACGAGACGATCGAGCGGCTTCGGTATCCGGGCTGGAAAATCACGAAGGAGTACATCGACAAGCCGTCGGTCGGCTCGCACATCATCTTCCGCGGCATCTCCGACATGCGCCGGGACCAGGTGAAATCGCTTGAGGGATTCGACATCGCTTTCCTCGAGGAGGCGCAGTCGATCTCCACGCGCTCGCTCGACGTGCTCTTCCCGTCCATCCGGAAACCCGGCTCCGAAATCTGGTTTGCCATGAACCCCGAAGAGGACGTGGACCCGATCGTCGCTCGCACCTGGGGCGCAAACCGGAAGGACGCCATCCTCGTCGACCTCGAGCCCGGCCCCATCGACAACCCCTGGTGGACGCCGGAGCTGCAGCGCGAAATGGACGAGGACTTCGCCCGCGATCCCGAGCTCGCCGAGCACGTGTGGAACGGCGCCCCGCGAGTGCAGGGCGAGCGCTCCGTCATGTCGCGCGCGGCGATCCGGGGCGCCATGGCCCGCGAGCTTCCGGTCGATCCGAACGGCGTCGTGGAACTCGGGATCGACGTGGCGCGCTTCGGTGACGACAGGTCCGTCATCTACAAGCGCCAGGGCAAGAAGATCGTCGACGAGAAAACCTTCAAGGGCGCCGACACCCAGCGCGTGGCGCGCGAGGCCTGGGACATCGCCGGCCGTAACCCGACCGTGAAAATCAAGGTCGACGACGACGGCGTGGGCGGCGGCGTGACGGACAAGCTCCGCGACCTCGGCGCACGCGTGCTCCCGGTCCACAACGGCGGCGAGCCTGCCGACGCGAAGCTCTTCACGACCGCGGCCGACGAGCAGTGGTTCACGCTCCCGATCAACGAGATCGACATCCCGAACGACCCGGACCTCATGCAGGAACTCGCGGGCCGCCAGTACCGATACACGCCGGACGACCGCCGCAAGGTCGAATCGAAAGCGGACTTCAAGAAGCGATACGGGCGAAGCCCCGACAAGGCCGACGCCCTGCTCCTGTGCTTCTACCAGCCGCTCCAGAAAATCGCGCGCACCGTGCGCATCCTGGGGGTCTAACCATGCCAGTCGACACGCACCACGCAGAATACGACAAGGCCCTCACTGCCTGGACGCGGGCCCGCGATCTCGTCGCCGGAGAGGACGAGGTCAAGGCGAAGGGCGAGACCTACCTCCCGCGGCTCCCCGGACAGACGGACACCGAGTACGCCGCCTACAAGCTCCGCGCGGCGTTCTTCAACGCGACCGGCCGAACGGTCGACGGGCTCGTCGGCCTCGTGTTCCGCAAGGACCCGACCGTCGTGCTGCCGGCCGCGCTCTCGGCCCTCGCGGAGGACGTCGACCTCGCCGGGAAGACCCTGGCGGAATTCGCGCGGCGCATCGTTTCGGACGTCGTGCAGGTCGGCCGCGGCGGTATCCTCGTCGAATACCCGAAGGCCGAAGTGCGCGACCGCACCGCCGACGAAGTGACGGCCGAAAACCTCCGGCCGTACATGACCTACTACCCCGCCGAGAAGATCCTCGACTGGCGCACGGGCCGCGTGAACAACCGCCACACCGTGACCATGGTCAAGCTCGAAGAGACGATCGACGAGCCGGATCCGGCCGACGTGTGGAAGCGGAAAACCGCCACGCAGATCCGCGTCCTCGAGCTCACCGCCGCGGGCGTGCAAGTCAGCGTGTGGCGCAAAACCGAAACCGGGTGGATCGCGGTCGAAACGTTCCCCCTGATCATCCGCGGGCAGGTCGCGAGCGAAATCCCGTTCGTTTTCGTCGGGCCCGTCGACTCGACGAGCGAGGTGCAGAAATCGCCGATCGTCGACCTCGTCGCGGTGAACCTCTCGCACTACCGCACGAGCGCCGACTACGAGAACGGGCTCCACTGGACCGGCGTGCCGACGCCGGTGTTCATCGGCAATTTCATCAGCTCCGACGGCAACCAGGTCGACACGGTGCGCCTCGGCTCCGCGTCCGGGATCCACCTCTCCGACGGCGGCGATGCGAAGTATCTCGAGTTCGAGGGATCCGGACTCGAGGGAGGCCTCGGGAAGGCGCTCGAGCGGAAAGAGCAGCACATGGCCGTCCTGGGGGCGCGCATCCTCGCGTCCGAGAAGCGGGCCGTCGAAGCGGCCGAAACGGCGGCGATCCACCGGGCCGGCGAAAACTCCGTCCTGGCGTCGCTCGCGCAGTCCGTCTCGAAGGCGCTCACGCGCGCGCTCGCCGGCATGGCCGCATGGCAGGGCGTCGACGGTGAGATCAGCTTCAAGCTCTGCACCGACTACCTCCCGACGCCGATGGATTCGCAGACCCTCTCCGCGCTCGTCGGCGCCTGGCAGGCCGGCGCGCTGTCCCAGGGCGAGCTCTTCGAAGCGCTCGTCGCGGGCGAGATCATCCGCTCGGACAAGGATCAGGCCGAACACGAGAGCGAGGTCGAGGCGGAGAGCGAGCGGCGCGCCGAAGAGGCGGCCGACAAGCTCGCGGCCACGGCGAAGATGGTCGCGGCCCGGGCCGCCGGGAGCGCCGCATGAACGCCTCGCAGCGCCTTCTCGCCGACCTGCTCGAACGCGGGGTGTACCTCGAGCGGTTCGCCGTGAAGGAGCTCCGCGCGCTCCTCCCGATCCTCGAACAGGCGCACGAAGAGGTGCTCGGCAAGATCGCCGCGACCGGCGGCGAATGGACGCAAGCATGGCTCGCGGAAACGGCGGCCAACATCGAGCGCATCTACAACGCAGCGGCCGAGAAGCTCTCCGGCCAGCTCCATCTCGACCTCGAACCCCTCGCCACCGAAGAGGCCGCCTGGACGAAGAGCGCGCTCGAGACCGTCACGGGCGGCCTCATGGTTTCCGCTCCCGCCGCCTCGACGCTGTGGGCCGGCATCAAGGCCCTGCCGGCAGCGGGAGGCTCGACCCTCGGGATGCTCTGCACCGCGCTCGGCGTGAACGCCACGACGGACGTGACCGCCGCGATCCAGCTCGCGATGACCGAGGGCGAGACGCTCGACCAGATGGTCCGCCGGCTCCGGGGCCGTGTGGTCCGCCGCGCGTCCTGGCGCACAGTCGACGGGCGGCGCACGTACATCCCGGGCACGTACTCCGGCGGCGTCATGACGCTCACGACCCCGCAGGCCGAAGCGCTCGCGCGTACAGCCGCCATGCACGTCGGCAACCAGGCGCGCGAAGCGGTGTACGCGGCGAACGCGGACCTCGTGAAGGGCTGCCAGCGCGTCGAGACGCTCGACACGCGCACCTGCCTCGTCTGCGGAGTCGCGGACGGTCAGGTCGTGAAGTCAGGCGAATCGAGGACCATGCTCCCGGCTCATCCGAATTGCCGTGGCGTATGGGTTCCGGTCCTCAAGAGCTGGCGCGAGCTCGGCATCGACGCGGACGAAGTGGCGCCCGGAACGCGGGCCTCGATGGACGGTCAGGTAAGCGAATACGAGACGTGGCGAGACCTCCTCGAGAAGGCAGGACCTGCGCGCCGCGTGGAGATCCTCGGGCCGTCCCGCGCGCGGCTCTACGCGCAGGGGTATCCGCTCGAGGCGCTCGTGAAGGACGGTCGCGTCGTTCCGCTGGCCGAGCTGCCGAAGCGGGGCGCGGCATGAAGAAGGACGAAGCCGGGGTCCGTGACCTCGGATCGAATACCGCGGGCAGCGCCCGCATTCGCACGGCGCAGAGCGTCGGCGGAAGGGGATGAGTATGGCCGAAGAGAAGAAGCTCGAGGACCTCGAGCGCCAGCTCGCGGAAGCGCAGAAAAGCATCGAGGCGCTGTCCTCGAAAAATCGCGAGCTCCTCGACGAGAAGCGCGCGACCAAGTCCGGCGCGGAGCGTCAGCTCCTCGAAGCGCAGGACCGCATCGCCGAGCTCGAGACGCAGGTCGCCAAGGTGACCGCGGACTCCAAGAAGGCGGAAGAGAAATCCGCCGCCGCGATCAAGGCCGCGCAGGACGCCGCCCTGGCGAAAAGCGCGAAGCTCGGCCAGCTCATCCGGGACGAGGGACTCCAGCGCGAGCTCCTCGCCGTCGGCATCAAGAACCCCGTCCACCTCAAGGCGGCCATGGCCATGCTCCGCGAGCAGGTCCAGGTCGACGAGGAGAAGGGCGAGGCGTTCGTCGCCGCGAAGGACGCGAAGACCGGCGCGGAGACGCGCAAGGCCCTCGCGGAGTTCGTGAAGGAATGGGGCGTCGGGGACGAGGGCAAGGCCTTCGTCACGGTGCCCGGGTCCTCGGGAGGCGGGTCCGCAGGGCCCGGCTCGGGCGCCGGCTCGTCCGGCAAAACCATGGGGCGCGCCGCATTCGAGGCGCTAGACCCCACCGCCCGCGTGGAATTCTCCAAGGCGGGCGGGACCCTGACCGAATAGGAGTGCCATCATGGCCAATACGCTTACCGGACTGATCCCGATTCTCCACGAGGCGATGGACGTCGTCGCGCGCGAGCTCGTGGGCTTCATCCCCGCGGTCTATCGCGATTCCAGCGCCGCCCGCGCGGCCAAGGACGAGACCGTCCGCTACCCGATCGTCCCCGCCATCTCGGGCGAGAACATCACCCCCGGCGCCGCTCCGGCCGCGTCCGGCGACGCGAACATCAGCTACGGCGACATGACCATCTCGAAGGCCCGCGCCTTCCCGGTCCGCATCAACGGCGAGGAGACCCGCGGCCTCGTGAACGGGGGCCGCTACCGCGAGATCATGCGCGATCGCTTCGCCCAGGCCATCCGCGCCGGCGTGAACGAGATCGAGGCCGACCTGGCCGGGCTCTACACCCGCGCCTCCCGCGCCTACGGCACCGCCGGCACCACGCCCTTCGCGACCGCCATGAGCGACGCCGCCGCCGTCAACAAGATCCTCGACGACAACGGCTGCCCGCGCACCGGCCGCTCGCTCATCATCGACACCGCGGCCGCG
>MWAC01000168.1 GCA_002068815.1 Firmicutes bacterium ADurb.Bin467
GGGGACAAACCGCTCGTCTGCCTGATCCACTATCCGCCGCTCAGCGAGGCGTGCGCGGGCTTCTCCGACCTCCTCGAGCGGTTCGGGGCGGCCGCCTGCGTCTACGGCCACCTGCACGGCCCGGGGCTCCGGGGCGCGTTCCGCGGCGAGAAAAACGGCGTCCTGTACTATCAGGCGTCGTGCGACGGGCTGGATTTCAAGCTGCTCGAGATACCGATCGCGTAATTTCGAAGGACGGATGGAAATCCGTCCCAACTTTTTTATTGACAATCGGCGAATTTCCAGTACAATGCTTCTAAGGTGCGCCGCGCCTTGAAAGTTAACGCGCGCGCACTATAATGGACGAATGAACCGGGGTTTGGCAATCCGCGAAGAGGATTGCGCTTCGGCGGGCGATATACGGGATTCGCACGCCGACAAACGGAAGATGGGGAGTTTAGCAATCCGCGAAGAGGATTGCGCTTCGGCGGGCGATATACGGGATTCGCACGCCGACAAACGGACAGAGGAGGTGTTGCGCTTGGCTGCAACCGGAGAACACAACATGTTCAATCCAACGATGGAGGCCATGAGCCGCGACGAGCGGCGCGCGCTGCAGTCCGAGCGGCTAAAGCAGGTGGTACGCCGCGAGTACGACAACGTGGCGGTCTACCGCGCCCGGATGGACGCGAAGGGGATCAAGCCCGAGGACGTCCGGGGCGTCGAGGACCTGAAATTCCTGCCCTTCACCGAAAAGACCGACCTGCGCGACCAGTATCCCTACGGGCTGCTCGCCGCGCCGCTTTCCGAGATCGTGCGCATACAGGGCTCGTCCGGGACGACCGGGAAGCCGATCGTCTCCGGCTACACGCAGGGCGACATCGACGTCTGGACGGAACTGATGGCGCGCACGCTCTCCGCCGCGGGCGCGGGCCCGAACGACATCGTGCAGGTCGCCTACGGCTACGGGCTGTTCACCGGCGGCCTGGGCGCGCACCAGGGCGCGAGCCGCATCGGGGCGACCGTCATCCCGATGTCGAGCGGCAACACGCACCGCCAGATCATGATGATCAAGGACCTCGGGACGACGATCCTGTGCTGCACGCCGTCCTACGCGCTTTACTTAGGCGAGTCGATCCGCGAGGCGGGGCTGACGCCAAAGGACCTGAAGCTCAGGGCCGGCTGCTTCGGCGCGGAGCCGTGGACCGAGGGCATGCGCACGCGCATCGAGGAGCTCATGGACATCGACGCGCTCGACATCTACGGCCTGACCGAGATCTGCGGCCCGGGCGTGTCGTTCGAGTGCCTCGAGAAGAAGGGCATGCACGTCAACGAGGACCACATCATCCCCGAGATCATCGACCCCGCGACCGAGCAGCCGCTGCCCCCGGGCGCGGCGGGCGAGCTCGTGTTCACGACGATCACGAAGCAGGGCATGCCGATGCTGCGCTACCGCACGCACGACATCTGCAAGCTCGACGACTCCCCCTGCGCCTGCGGCCGCACGCTGATCCGCATGGGCAGGATCACCGGCCGCACCGACGACATGCTGATCATCCGCGGCGTCAACGTGTTCCCGAGCCAGATCGAGAGCGTGCTCGTCGGCCTCGAGGGCGTCGCGCCGCACTACCTGCTCGTCGTCGACCGCGTCAACTCGCAGGACGTGCTCGAGGTGCAGGTCGAGATGACCGAGGACATGTTCTCCGACACCGTCGGCAACATCCAGAGCCTCGGCGCGCGAATCCACGACCGCATCCGGTCGATCGTCGGCGTCTCGGCGAAGGTCAAGCTCGTTCCGCCGCGCTCGATCCCGCGCTCCGAGGGCAAGGCCAAGCGCGTGATCGACAACCGCAAGTTATAGGACGCCGAAGGAGGGCAAACGATGTTCATAAAGCAGATTTCCATCTTTCTGGAGAACACCCGGGGCAGCCTTCGCGCGCTGACGGAGCTGCTCGGCAGAAACGGCGTCGACCTGTTGGCCGTCTCGATCGCCGACACACAGAGCTTCGGCATCCTGCGCTGCGTCGTGCGCGGCCCGGAGGTCGGGCGCGCCGTGCAGCTTCTCAAGGAAGCGGGCCACTCGACGCGCGTCAACGACGTGCTGTGCGTCGCCGTCGAGGACCGCCCCGCGGGGCTCGCCGACGTGCTCGCGATACTCGACGACAACGACATATTCATCGACTACACGTACTCGTTTGTGCGCGGGCGGGACAAGCAGGCGCTGATCATACTCAAGCTCTCCGATCCCTCGCGCGCGCTCGAATTGTTTGAAAAGAGCGGCGTGGGCGTGCTCTCGCAGAGCGAGGTGGACGCGCTTTGAGAAGCACCACCCTCACGATCTCGCTCGCGACGATTGAACAAAACTACCGGAAAATCCGCGCGTCGGTGGGGGACGATGTGAAGGTCATGGCCGTGGTCAAGGCGGACGCCTATGGCCACGGCCTGATTCCGGTCGCAAAGAGGCTCGAGGCCGCCGGCGCGGAGGCGTTCGCCGTCGCGATCCTCGAGGAGGCGCTCGAGCTGCGCGAGGCCGGCGTCTCGCGGCCGATTCTCGCCATGGGAGGCATCATTTCCGGCGGCTCCGGGGAAGCTGTTCGCGGGGGCGTCTCGGTCGCCGTGTACGACGCCGGCACGCTCGAGGCGCTCGAGGAAGCCGCCCGCAGGGAGGGCCGGCCGGCGCTCGCGCACCTGAAGATCGACACCGGCATGGCGCGGCTCGGCGTCCGCGGGGACGGGCAGCTCGACGAGCTGCTCGGCCTCTGGAAGAACTGCCCGCACGTCCGGATGGAGGGCGCGTTCTCGCACTTCGCGGTCGCGGACACCGACCCGGAGTTCACGCGCGCCCAGGATCGCGCGTTCCGGCACGCGATCGAGCGCGTGCGCGCGGCGGGGTTTTCGCCGATCACGCACGACGCCTCGACCTCGGGCATCTGCGACTGTTCCTGCCGGCACGATATGGTCCGGCCGGGCATCGGTCTCTACGGCTCGCTGATGCCGGAGGTGGAGGGCCTGCGGATGGCGCAGCGGCTGACCGCCCGCCCGGTGCGCGTGATGGAAATCGAGCCCGGCGAGACCGTCAGCTACGGGCGGACGTTCACAACCCGGCGCGAGACGAGGATCATGACCGTGCCGATCGGCTACGGCGACGGCTACCCGCGCATACTCGGGAACCGCGCGGACGTGCTGGTGCGCGGCATGCGCGCGCCGATCGTCGGCCGCGTGTGCATGGACATGCTGATGGCGGACGTGACCGACATCCCCGGCGCCTCGATGGGCGACGAGATCGTGCTGCTGGGGCGGCAGGGGGACGAGATCATCACCGCCGACGAGCTCGCGCGCCACGCCGAGACGATCCCCTACGAGATCATGCTCGGCTTCACCCCGCGCGTTCGGCGGGTGTGGGAGGATTGATCGCCTGAACGCGGCCTGTTTAGACGAAAGAGAGGGTGCTTCCCCGCGAAGGCACCCTCTTTCCGGCTTGCGGGAAGGAAATTTGATTTTATTTCGAAAAAGCACTTGGCAAATGTTGCACAAATGTGATATAATTACGACAAATAGCATGGGGGAGCGTATGCGCATCATTGCGGGAGAGGCGCGCGGGCGAAGGCTCTTCGCGCCATCGGGCGGCGACACGCGCCCTACGGCGGACCGTATCCGCGAATCGCTGTTCAACATCCTCGGTTCGCGCGTCCCCGGCGCGCGCGTGCTGGACCTGTTCGGCGGCACCGGCGCCTTGGCGCTCGAGGCCCTGAGCCGGGGCGCGGAGAGCGCCGTCATCGTCGACGCGGATTTCCGCGCGGCCGATTGCATCCGGCGGAACGCCGAGGCGGTGCTCGGGAAGGACTGGCGGGGCCGGGCAGCGGTCGTGCGCGCGGACTACAGGAGCGCGATCGACAGGCTTTCCGGCGGGTTCGACCTGATATTTC
>MWAC01000169.1 GCA_002068815.1 Firmicutes bacterium ADurb.Bin467
GTCGATGAGCGGATGCTCGTGCCGTTCGAGGGCATCCCCTTCGACGCCGCCGCGATGGTCGAGCCGCTCGCGGTCGCGATACGCTGCGTCGACAAATTGCGCGTATCGCCGGCGAAGTCGCTTTTGATCCTCGGCACCGGCGCGATCGCGCTGCTCTGCGCGGCGTATGCGAAGCTGCTCGGCGCGGGCAGGATCGTGACGCTCGGCAGGCCCGGCGCGCGCTTCGACGCCGCCCTGCCGGTCGCGCGCGCGTTCGGCGCGGACGAGGTGCGCTCCTTCGCGACGGACGAGCGGTTCGACGGCGCGCTCGTCGCCGCGCCGCCGTCGCTCGCGGGGGAGGCCGTCAATTATCTCCGCTGCGGCGGCACCGCGCTCGTCGCCGGCGTCGCGTTTGACGAGGGGTCGAAGCGCGCGACGCTCGACGTCAGCGACATGGTGTTTTCGAAGAAGTCGCTGATCACGTCGATCGCGGAGCCGGCGCAGGGGTTCCCGCTCGCCGCGCAATTGATTTCGAGCGGGCGGATCGACGCGGGGCGGATCATCACCCACCGCCTTTCCATGGAGGACGCGCCGGAAAAGCTCGAGAATTGCTACCGCGAGGGCGCGATCAAGGTCGTTTTGCAGGAGGGCGCATGAAAAGCCGACAGACCACCCAGAACTGGCTCTACTGCACGCTGGTCGGCGTGCTGGGACTGTACGCGAGCACCTACGACGCGATGGTCGACCGGATGACCGCGCGGTTTCTGCTGGACGCGCGGATGATCGGCATCTTGATGTCCGTCTACGCGGCGGGGTCCTTGACGAGCGTGCTGCTCTCCGGCATGCTGTCCGACTCGATCGGCAAGCGCCGCGTGGTGCTGTCCGGCGGCGCCGTGCTGACGCTCGGCGTCTCGCTCGTGGCGACGGCGGGCAGCGTGCCGCTTTTGATGGCCGGGCTGTTTCTGGCCGGCATGGGCTTCGGGCCGTGCGAGTCGATCGGCAGCGCGCTCCTGACCGACGAAAACCCCGGCGGCGAGACGCGCTGGATGAACATCTCGCAGATATTCTTCGGCGCAGGCGCGATCGCGGCGCCGGTCGCGGCGGTGTGGTACGCGTCGCTCCCCGGGAGGAGCTACTCGAGCGCGCTGTTTGTGTGCGCCGGCGCGGTGTTCCTGTGCTGGCTCGCCATCCTCTCGACCTCGAGGGGGAGGCTTTCGAAGCCCGAGGGCGTGAAGCGCGAATTGAACCTGTTCGGCGTCCTGAAAAACCGCGAGTTCCTGCTGTACGCGGTCATGGTGTGCGTCTATCTGTGCTACGAGGCGCTCGCGCCCGCGTACTTCAAGCAGCTCTTCCTGCTGCGCGGAGCGTCCGAACAGACCGCGGGCCTCGCGATCTCGATCTTCTGGGCGGCGATGATCGTGTTCCGGTTCGTCGGCGTGTTCATGGACGGCAAGGAGCTGTTCTGCATCCGCTGGTTCACGCCGATGATCATACTGGGAGTCGCCGTGCTCTTGCTCGCGAAGTCGGACGGCGTCCGGCTCATCGGCGCGGCGCTGTTCGGCTTCGGCTGCGGCCCGGTGTGGCCGATGCTCTACGTGCTCGCCGCGCGGCTGTTCCCCGACCGGAGCGGCGCCGCGTTCGCGATGATGATGCTGTTCACGATGGCCGGAAAGACCGCCTCCCCGGCGCTGTTCGGGACCCTGGTCAACAACGTGCCGGTGACGATCGGCCTGTGCGCCGCGCTCGCCGCGCTCCTGACCGGCTGCGCGTGGTACGCCTCAAAGCGGTACGCGCCCGGAGCGTCGGCATTGGCCGCCCGCTGACCGGACGCCCATCCCATTCCGCCCTCACGGGCGGTTTTTTTCCGTCATTTTTGTTTTCCCAGACTAAACTTGTGTACACATGATTATAGAAAATTAACGCGTGAAACGGTTGACAAACGGCGCGCGCGGTGGTTCAATATAAGATGCTTTGGAGTTTAGCCGTTCTAAACAGCGCGCGGGAAAAGGGGGCGATTTCGTGCAAATCGGAGACCGCATACGAAGGCTTCGGCTGCAGCGCGGGCTGACGCAGGAGGAGCTTGCCGACCGCTGCGAGCTCTCGAAGGGATTCATATCGCTGATGGAGCGGGACCTGACCTCGCCCTCGATCGCGACCCTGATCGACATACTGCAGTCGCTCGGCACCGACCTCAAGACCTTTTTCAGCGACTCCGGCGACGAGAAGCTCGTCTTCGGCGAAGAGGACATCTTCGCCAAGGAGGACCCGGAGGGCATGAAGGGCTTCGTCAAGTGGCTCGTGCCGCCGTCGCAGAAAAACCGGATGGAGCCGATATTGATCGAGCTCGGTCCCGGCGGCGAGACCGACGAGGACGACCCGCACGAGGGAGAGGAGTTCGGCTACGTGCTCTCGGGGTCGATACGCATCGTGATCGGCGACCGCGTCGAGCGCGCGCGCACGGACGAGAGCTTCTACTTTAAGCCGACCGCGCCGCATAAGCTGGTCAACAACGCGAGGACGCCCTCCCGCGTGCTCTGGGTCTCGACGCCGCCCTCATTCTGACGAATTCGGAGGAACCGATATGTACGACGAGCAGCGCCTGATCGAAATCCTGGGCGTCTCCAAGCGATTCGGGGACGCGCAGGTGCTCCACAACATCGACCTGTACATCCGCAAGCGCGAGTTCGTGACGCTGCTTGGCCCGTCGGGCTGCGGGAAGACGACGATGCTTCGCATCATCGGCGGCTTCGAGATGCCCAGCGAGGGAAAGGTGTTCTTCGAGGGCAAGGACATCACCGACGTTCCCCCGTACCGCCGCCGCGTGAACACCGTGTTCCAGAAATACGCGCTGTTTACGCACCTGGACGTATTTGACAACATCGCGTTCGGGCTGAAGCTTCGAAAGCTCCCGAAGGCCGAGATCGAGAAGCGTGTGAAGCGCATGCTGAAGCTCGTGAAGATGGAGGGCTACGAGAAGCGCGCCGTGGAGTCGCTCTCCGGCGGGCAGCAGCAGCGCATCGCGATCGCGCGCGCGCTCGTCAACGAGCCGGAGGTGCTTTTGCTCGACGAGCCGCTGGGCGCGCTCGACCTGAAGCTCCGCAAAGAGATGGAGCTCGAGCTGAAATCCATGCAGCAGGAGCTCGGCATCACGTTTCTGTACGTCACGCACGACCAGGAGGAGGCGCTGACGATGTCGGACACGATCGTCGTGATGAACGGCGGCCGCATCCAGCAGATCGGCGACCCCAAGCGCATCTACGACGAGCCGAAGAACGCCTGGATGACCGCGCTCACCGTACGCGCATTCACCAGGTCGTCGAGCGAGATCTTCTCCGGGTCGGTGTTGATCGACATGCGCTCCTTGACCAGGCGCGCCATGCGGGACAGACCGACCGAGAACTGGTTGGCGATGAGTTCGCCCACCGAACGGATACGACGATTGCCCAGGTGGTCGATGTCATCGACGTGCCCGCGTCCTTCGTGCAGTTCGACGAGGTTGCGGAGGA
>MWAC01000170.1 GCA_002068815.1 Firmicutes bacterium ADurb.Bin467
GGGCTGTTCAACGACATGGCGGGCGAGCCTGTATCGACCGAGGAATGGCTCGGCTGGATCGAGGAGGGCGGCGAATACGGCGATGCGGGCGAGGCGGAGATGCTCGTCCCGATGCCGGACGGCTGGAAGCACGCGCCGATCGGCGGGGAGCTGCCGTTTTTCGCGACCGCGGAGGACCTGCTCGGCGAGAACTTCGAGCGGACGCTTAAGCTGTTTGCGCGCTCGCACGCGAGCTGGATCGCTCCGCACAGCTTCGCCGATTCGGTCGAGCCGGGCGGCCCGTATCAGGCGGCGTATGACGAACTGAACCGCGCGCTCGGCTATAGGCTGCGCGTGTCGGAGGCGGAGTGCAGTTGGGAAAACGGGCGATGGGCGGTGTCCGTGACGTTGGAAAACGACGGCTGCGCGCCTCTGTACTTCGACTGGCGGCCGTATCTGCGCCTGACGGACGCGGCCGGGAATATGCAGACGATTCCGCTCGAAACCGACCTTCGGACCGTGCTTCCCGGCGAACCGGCCGAGGCCGCGGCGGAGCTTCCCGACCTCGCGCCGGGCGAATACCTCGTCGAGATCGGGATCATCGACCCCGCGACCGGCGCGCCCGGCATCGCGCTCGCGATGGACGCGCCGGAGAGCGGGCTGTGGTATGCGCTGTTTTCGATCCGCCCGTGATCACCGGTATTCCGCGGAGACGGACAGCAGCTCCGCGTCGGTGTTCGCCTCGACGAACGCCGCGACGCGCTCCACGATGCTGTCCGCCTGCGCATGGTCGAACGCGAGCGCGGCGACGCCGAGCTCGATCAGCGTGAGCATGTCCTGCCGCCCGGTCTCGCAGGCGCTCGCGTTGAACTGGCTCCGGAGCCGGGCGATCAGCCTCTTGACCTCCGATCGCTTGTCCTTCAGCGACAGGCACCACGGCGCGCGCAGCGTCAGCGTCAGGAGGAGCACCGTCATTGGCAGACGACGGCCGTGCCCGACGCGGTGACCATCAGCATGCCGTTGTTCGCGCCGAGCACCTCGTAGTCGATGTCCACGCCGACGACGGCGTTCGCGCCGACCTCGCGCGCGCGCTGCTCCATCTCGCGAAGCGCGTTCTCCCGCGCGGTGATCAGCTCCTCGTAGCTCGCGGAGCGCCCGCCGAAGAAGTTCGACAGCCCCGCCGCGAAGTCCTTGATGAAGTTGACGCCGGAGATGACCTCCCCGAACACGATGCCCCTGTACTCGACGATGTGCTTTCCCTCGATGGAAGGCGTTGTCGTGACGATCATTTTTTTGCCCCTTTCTTTTCATCCGCTCCGAGTATACCATGCCCCGGCCGGCGCGTCAAAATGGAAATTGCGAATTTTTCCAAAGTGTGCTATAGTAGTGTCCGTACGTACAAACGCATGGAAAGGACGTCCCTATGCCAAAACTGGTGTCGACACTCGTGCGCGCGCAGATCGCGCTTTTGAAGCCGGTGATCGAGCGGATGAACCTGAAGTCGCTGCGCAAGCTCCAGGACGCGCTCGGAAAGCTCGGGACAAAGGCGCTGGTCGCAAACGTCTGCTACATCGACGAGTTTTTCGAGGAATTCGAGGCCGCCTGGGCCCGGCCGACGGAGCCCGTGCCCGGGAAGGCGATACTGTATCTGCACGGCGGCGCGTACACGGCCGGGACGCTCAGCTACGCGAAGGGCTTCGGCGGGATGCTCGCCGAGCAGACCCGGCGCGAGGTGCTCTGCGTCGGCTACCGGCTCGCGCCGGAGTACCCGCATCCCGCCGCGCTCGAGGATGCGCTCGAGGCGTACCGGAGGATGCTCGAGCGGTTCTGCCCGGAGGACATCGCCTTCGTCGGCGAATCGGCCGGCGGGGGGCTGTGCTACTGCCTGTGCCTGAAGCTCAAGGAGCTCGGGACGCCCCTGCCCGGCCGGATCGTCGCGCTCTCGCCGTGGACCGACCTCTCGATGGAGTGCGCGCGGGGCGCGGACGAGCTGACCGACCCGATTTTGAGCAAGGCGAGCCTCCGCTACAGCGCGTTGAAGTACGCGGCGGGGCGGCTCACGGACCCGCTCGTCTCGCCGCTGTTCGGCGACCTTCGCGGGCTGCCGGAGTCGCTGATCATCGCGGGAACGGACGAAATCCTCATGAACGACTCCGTCGAGATGGCGAAGAGTCTCTGCGAGGCGGGGTCGCCGTGCGAGCTCATCGTCGAGGAGGACATGTGGCACGTATTTGTGCTCTACGGAATTCCCGAGGCAAAAGAGGCGCTGGAGCGCATCCGCGCGTACGTCGCGGGCGGATGACGAGGTGAGGCGGTCATGGCGAAAAAGACGGTCGGCGGGGCGGTCCCCGCGTGGCTGAAGCTCGACAACGCGGCGAAAATCTATCCGCCCGCGCGCTCGCACGGCTGGGCGCCGATGTTCAGGCTGTCCGTGACGCTCGCGGAGCCGGTCGACCCGGAGGCGCTCGCGCGCGCGCACCGCACGGTGCTCAGGCGCTTTCCGACGTTCGGCTACCGGCTGCGCCGCGGGCTGTTCTGGTATTACCTCGAGCGGATGAACGGCCAGCCGGAGCTCCAGCAGGACGTCGGAAACCCGCTCGTCCGGATGGACCTGCGCGAAAACGGGCGGTTCATGTACCGAATCCGCTACCACGGCCGCAGGATCGCGGTCGAGTTCTTCCACGCGCTGACGGACGGCACCGGCGGGCTGAGCTTTCTCTTGACGCTCGCCGCCGAGTATCTGCACGTCAAAAAGGGGCTTCACATCCCGTGCACGGACAGGATACTCAACTGCCGGGAGGCGCCGCGCGGCGAGGAGATCGAGGACAGCTTCTTAAAACACGCGCGCGGGCAGGGCAAGAGCCGGTTTGAAAAGCCCGCCTATACGATCTCCGGCACGCCCGAGCGCCGCTATTTTCTGAACATCACGACCGGCATCATGCCCGCGAAGGCCGTGATCGAGAAGGCGAAGTCGCTCGGCGTCAGCGTCTCGGCGTTCCTGACGTCGGTGTTGATCGGCTGCTTCCAGGAGATGCAGCAGAAGGACCCCGTCCGACGCAAGCGGCGCATGCCGGTCAAGGTGTCGCTGCCGATCAACCTGCGGCGGTTCTACGGCTCGACGACGCTTCGGAATTTCTCGTCGTATCTCAACGTCGGCATCGACAGCGCGTACGGCCGGTACACGTTCGAGGAGATTCTGAACCTCGTCAAGCACACGCTCGGGCTCGAGATTTCCGAAAAGGGGCTCAACGCGCGCATGTCCGCGAACGTCAACTCCGAGAAGAACTTCGCCGTGCGCGCGATGCCGCTGTTCGTCAAGTCGCCGTTTATGAAGGCGATGTTCATGCTGCAGGGCGACCGCTACTGCTCGACGACGTTCTCAAACCTCGGCGAGGTCGTGCTCCCGGAGGAGATGCGCCCGCACGTCACGCGGATGGACTTCCTGCTGGGCGTGCCGTACCGCAACCCCGTCGTCGCGGCGTGTGTCAGCTACGGCGGGAACATGTACATCAGCTTCTCGCGGGTGATCCGCGAGCCCTATATCGAACGCGCGTTCTTTACGTCGCTTGTCAAGATGGGAATACCCGTCCGGGTGGAAAGCAATCAGAGGTGAGGTTATGTCGTATTGCGTGCATTGCGGCGTGGAGCTCGCGCCGTCGGAGGAGAGCTGCCCGCTGTGCAAGACGCCGGTGCTCGACCCGAACCAGCCGTGGAGCGAGCCGGAGGAGAGGCCGTATCCGGAGCGGCTCGAGGTCGTACCGACGAAGATCGACCATCGCTACGGGGCGAAGCTCGCGTCGCTGTTCTTGCTGATCCCGATGGCGGCGGTGCTGTTCAGCGACCTGATACTCGACCAGCACATGACCTGGTCGGCCTACGTGCTCGGCGCGTGCGGCTGCGCGTTTTGCTGGGTCATTTTGCCGTTCTGGCTGAACGTCGAGCGGCCGTACCTCTACATCGCGCTGAACACGCTGTCGTCCGCGCTCTACCTCGCGCTCGTCGCGTGGATGTCCGGCGGCTTTGCGTGGTTTCCGGCGCTCGCGCTCCCGCTGACCATGCTCGCGGGCTGCTCCGCGATGATCTCCGTCTACGTCTGCCGGCGCAGCCGCATGCCGGCGCTCGACAAGGTGTCGATCGTCTTTTTGATCGCCGCCGCGGTGCTCGCGGGGCTTGAATCGCTGATCGATCTGTGGATCGACGGGGAGGTGCGGCTCGTGTGGTCGCTGTACGCGCTGCTCCCGCTCGCGGCGCTGAGTGCGGTGTTCCGCATCATCGAGCGCAGGCCGAAGCTCAAGGAAAACATCCTGAAGAGGCTGTTCCTCTGACGTCCGTAATCAAATATTCACGCAAACTACGGCGGGGAGCCCCGGAAACGTGCTATACTAGCGGGAGGGAACGAAATTAGACAGGAAGAACACATGAATTTTGAAGAGATGCAACTGATTCCGCCGCTGCTCCGCTCCGTCGAGCAGTCCGGCTACGAGGTGCCGACGCCGATCCAGCGGGCGACGATACCGCTCGTGCTCGCGGGGAAGGACGTGCTCGGCTGCGCGCAGACGGGCACGGGCAAGACCGCCGCGTTCGCGCTTCCGATCCTACAGAGGCTGAACGCCGGCCGCCCGGCGCAGGGAAATCGCCCCATCCGCTCGCTGATTTTGACGCCGACGCGCGAGCTCGCGCAGCAGATCTACGAGAGCTTTTTGACCTATGGAAGCAAAAAACTGTCGCTGAGCGTGTGCTGCATATTCGGCGGCGTCAACCAGCAGCCGCAGACCGAGCAGCTTCGCCGCGGCGTCGACATCATGGTCGCGACGCCGGGAAGGCTCAACGACCTGATCGGGCAGGGGTATATACGGCTCGACGGCATCGAGATATTCGTGCTCGACGAGGCCGACCGCATGCTCGACATGGGCTTCATACACGACGTCGAGAAGGTGATCGCGCTTCTGCCGACAAAGCGGCAGACGCTGTTCTTCTCCGCGACGATGCCGAAAGAGGTCGAGGCGCTGGCGCTCAAAATCCTCTCGAACCCGTCGACGGTCAAGGTCGATCCGGTCACGAGCACGGTCGACAGCATCCGCCAGGCGCTCTACTACGTGGACAAAACCAACAAGAAGCTGCTGCTGGCGCACCTTTTGAAGGACCCCGCGGTCGAGAGCGCGCTGATCTTCGCGCGCACGCGCCACGGCGCGGACCGGGTCGTCAAGGACCTCGAGAAGGCCGGCATACGCGCGCTCGCGATCCACGGCAGCAAGTCGCAGTCCGCCCGGCAGGAGGCGCTTGCGCAGTTCAAGTCCGGCAGGCTCAACGCGCTCGTCGCGACCGACATCGCCGCGCGCGGCATCGACATCGTCGGGCTCTCGCACGTGTTCAACTACGACCTGCCCAACGAGCCGGAGGTCTACATCCACCGCATCGGGCGCACCGGCCGCGCCGGACTCGGCGGCGACGCGGTCAGCTTCTGCTGCATCGACGAATTGAAGGATCTGCGCGCGATCGAATCGCTGATCGGAAAGCGCATCCCCGTCCTCGAGAGCCCGTGGCCGATGGAGGTGTTGACCCCCTCGGAGCCGAAGCCGCGCATGCCGCGCCCCGCGAAGCTGAACCGGCAGGGGAACCCGCTTCCGGAGCGGAAGCCGCGGCCGCAGAGTGCGGAGCCCGCGGCCCCGAATCAGCGCCGCGGCGGAAGGCCGCGCCGGGGCCGGGACTGATTCCGCGATTTGGCAACAGAATAGATGGGGAAAACGCCTTCCTTCGGAGGGCGTTTCGCTTTTTGGAACTTGTACGCCCCGTTTCGGGCAACATGTGATCGGAATGTGATGGAAATCTTCGCAGATTCGGCTCTGTCGCACAAATAATTCCCCCGGAAGCGGTCGCCCTCATACATCCTTGACAACTCCGTGATAAAATTCCGTTAACGGGAGGATTTCCGTTCCGACCGACAGGACCAACGACCGAGGCGAGAGGAGGGAATCTCGAGTATGCAAGCGAAATGCACATGTCCGGGCACCGATCACGAGAAGGCACTGGCCCAGATCGCGAACGTCATCGACCTCTACAGGGGCAAGGACGGGAGCCTGATCCAGGTATTGCACCTGGCGCAGCAGATCTACGGCTGCCTGCCGCTGGAGGTGCAGATGTTCATCTCCAGGGAGATGGGGATACCGCTGTCGGAGATTTCTGGCGTGGTGTCGTTCTATTCGTTCTTCTCGACGGTGCCGCGCGGCGAGCACACGATACGCGTGTGCCTGGGAACCGCCTGCTACGTGCGCGGAGGCAAGCGAGTGCTGGAGGGGCTGATGCAGCGGCTGGGCGTCGAGCTCGGCGGCACGACGCAGGACGGCAAGTTCACGCTGGAGGTCGCGCGCTGCATCGGCGCGTGCGGGCTCGCGCCGGCGATGCTGATCGACGACGAGGTGTTCAAGCAGGTCAACGTCAACAAGCTGGAGAGCATTCTCACGAAATTCTGAGCCTGAGGAGGTGAGGGGACATGAAGGTTACGGGTCTTCCGGAGCTTAAAATCATACGCGACGACTACCTCGCGAAGCTGAACGCTTACAAGTACCACATTCTGGTCTGCGGCGGCGCCGGCTGCGTCTCATCGGGCTGCCAGGACGTTGAGAAGGCGCTTCTCGCGGCGCTCGAGCAGCACGGGCTCAGGGATCAGGCGCTCGTTCTCGAGACCGGCTGCATAGGCACCTGCGCGGTCGGGCCGGTCATGCTGATCGAGCCGGACGGCGTGTTTTACACAAAGCTCACGCCCGACTCGGCGAAGGAGATCGTGCAGGCGCACCTGGTCAACGGCGAAATCCTCAAGCAATATACGTTCTACGACCATTCGCTTAGGAAGCACGTGCCGAAGATCGAGGACATCAACTTCTTCCGCGAGCAGGTCAAGATCGCGCTTCGCAACTGCGGCGCGATGGAGCACGCGCGCATCGAGGCGTACATCGCCCGGGACGGATATCAGGCTGCGGCAAAGGCGCTCACCGGCATGACTGGCGCGGACGTCGTCAACGAGATCAAGGCGTCCGGGCTGATGGGGCGCGGCGGCGCGGGCTTCCCGACCGGCGTCAAGTGGGAGGCCGGGCTCAAGGCCCCGGGGCCGATCAAATACATCGTCTGCAACGCCGACGAGGGAGACCCCGGCGCGTTCATGGACCGCTCGATCATCGAGGGCGACCCGCACTCCGTGGTCGAGGGCATGCTGATCGGCGGATACGCGATCGGCGCGCATCTGGGCTATGTGTACGTGCGCGCGGAGTACCCGCTCGCGATCGCGCGGCTCGAAAAGGCGCTGGAACAGGCGCGCGAGATGGGGCTTCTGGGCAAGGACATCTTCGGAAGCGGCTTCGACTTCGACATCGAGATACGCATCGGCGCCGGCGCGTTCGTCTGCGGCGAGGAGACCGCGCTCATGAACTCGATCGAGGGCGAGCGCGGCGAACCCCGGCAGAAGCCGCCGTTCCCGTTCCAGAACGGCCCAGCGTGGTACGCGGGCTTCGGAACCGAGAAGAGCAAGGGCACGAAGGTGTTCGCGCTCGCGGGCGACATCACGAACACCGGCATCGTCGAGGTGCCGATCGGGACGCCGCTGGGAAACATCTTGTTCGACATCGGCGGCGGCGTGCCGGGGCGCAAGCAGTTCAAGGCCGCGCAGATCGGCGGGCCGTCCGGCGGCTGCCTGACGCGCGAGAACCTGAACACGCCGACCGACTACTTAGACATCAAGAAGCTCGGCGCGATCATGGGCTCCGGCGGCCTGATCACGATGAACGAGGACACCTGCATGGTCGATACCGCGCGCTACTTCCTCGATTTCATCAAGGATGAGTCCTGCGGAAAGTGCGTCTCCTGCCGGCTCGGAACGAAGCGCATGCTCGAGATACTCGAGCGCATCACGCGCGGCGAGGGCGAGGAGGGGGACATAGAGCTCCTCGAGGAGCTCGGCGAGATCATCCAGGAGACCGCGATCTGCGGCCTCGGCCAGACCGCGCCGAACCCGGTCCTGAGCGCGATCAAGAACTTCCGCGACGAGTTCGAGGAGCACATCCGCTACAAGCGGTGCCGCGCGGGCGTCTGCTCTTCGCTGTTCATCTCGCCCTGCGAGAACACCTGCCCGGCGAACGTCAACGTGCCCGGCTATACGTCCTTGATCGCCGAGGGGCGCTTCATCGACGCCTACAACCTGATCCGGCAGGAGAACCCGTTCCCGGCCGTCTGCGGGCGCATCTGCACCAGGCCCTGCGAGAGCAAGTGCCGCAGAAGGACGCTCGACGAGGCGGTCGCGATCTGCGATTTGAAGAAGTTCGTCGCCGACTACGCGCACAAGCATGAAAAGGCGTTCATCAAGGACATCATCTTCCCGAAGAACGGCAAGAAGGTCGCGATCATCGGCGCGGGCGCGGCGGGGCTCACCTGCGGGCACTATCTCGTGCGCATCGGCTACGAGGTCGACGTCTATGAGGGCGAGGACGTCGCCGGCGGCGTGCTCGCGTACGGCATCCCCGAGTACCGGCTGCCGATGGAGGTGCTGCAGCACGAGATCAACCTCATCGAGCAGGAGGGCGTCATCGTCCACCTGAACACCGAGGTCGGGCGCGACATCGCGTTCGACTACCTGCGGAGCGACAGCGACGCGATCTTCGTCTCGACCGGCACGCAGCTCCCGCAGAGGGCCGACATCCCGGGCGAGGACCTGAAGGGCGTCATTCATGGCGTAGACTTCCTGAAGAAGGTGAAGCTGAACCGCGAGGTCGAGGTCGGCAAAAACGTCGTCATCATCGGCGGCGGCAACACCGCGGTCGACTCGGCGAGAACCGCGCTTCGCAAGGGCGCGAAGAACGTGACGATACTCTACCGCCGCACGCAGAACATGATGCCCGCCTACGAAAACGAGGTGCACGAGGCGATCGAGGAGGGCGTCAAGGTCATACCGCTCGCGCAGCCGGTGCGCTTCATCGGCAACAAGGACGGCCACGTCGTCGAGGTCGAGTACAAGAAGATGACGCTCGGCGAGTTCGACTCGAGCGGCCGGCGCAAGTCCGTGCCGAGCGACAAGCCGACGCAGTTCCTCGAGGCGGACACCGTCATCCCGGCGATCAGCCAGTACGCCGACCTCCCGTTCATCCCGGTCGGCGAGATCGGCCGCACGCAGTGGGGCACGTTCACCGTCGACCACGACACGATGATGACGACGATGCCCGGCGTGTTCGCCGGCGGCGACATCGTGCGCGGCCCGGACAGCGTCATACAGGCGATCGCCGACGGCAAGAAGGCCGCGATCGCGATCGACAAGTACCTGGGCGGGCGCGGCGTATTGAACCGCGGCGAGGAGATCAAGTTCTCCCCGTTCGAGGACGACGACGACGTGATGGAGCTCCCGCGCTATCCCTTGGACATGCTTGAGCTGGAGAAGCGCAAGGGCAGCTTCGACGAGGTCGTGCTGGGCTATCACAAGCTCACCGCGATGGCCGAGGCGATGCGCTGTCTCCACTGTGAAAGGAGGTAGGCCACATGGTGCAATTGACCATCAACAACCAGTCCTTCGAAGTGGAGGAGGGTATCACGATCATGGAGGCGGCGCGCAGGAACGCGATCAACATCCCGAACCTGTGCTACATGAAGGACATCCACCAGTTCGGCGCGTGCAGAATCTGCGTCGTCGAGGTCGAGGGCTCGAAAAACCTCCAGGCGGCCTGCCTGACGAAGGTCCAGAACGGCATGGTCGTCAACACCTACTCGAACCGTGTCAACAAGGCGCGCAAGGTCCTCTACGAATTGATGCTCTCCGACCACTCGCAGGACTGCCTGAGCTGCACGCGCAACCAGAGCTGCAAATTTCAGGCGCTGGGGAAGCAGCTTGGCGTAGACACCTCGCGCTTTGAGGGCGAGCGGTCGCGCTTCCACATGGACGCCTCGGTCGCCATCACGCGCGACATGTCGAAGTGCATACTCTGCCGCCGCTGCGTGACCGCGTGCGCGGAGGTGCAGGAGGCCTGCGTGCTCGGCGCGCAAAACCGCGGCTTCGAGACCGAGATTTCCCCCGCGATGGGGCTTCCGATCGGGACCGTCAACTGCGCGTTCTGCGGCCAGTGCACGGTCGTCTGCCCGGTTGGGGCGCTGAAGGAGACGAGCGCGAAGCGCGCCGTCTGGGACGCGCTCGAGAAGCCGGGGGTGCGCACCGTCGTGCAGGTTGCGCCGGCCGTACGCGTCGCGCTCGGCGAGGAGTTCGGCCTCCCGGCGGGCACCCGCGTCACCGGCAAGATGGTCGCCGCGCTTCGCAAGCTCGGCTTCAAGGACGTGTTCGACACGAACTTCGCGGCGGACCTGACGATCCTCGAGGAGGGCACCGAGTTCCTGACGCGCGTCAAAAAGGCGCTGACCGGCGCAGGCGCGACGCTCCCGATGATCACGAGCTGCTCGCCGGGCTGGATCAAGTACGTCGAGCACAACTTCCCGGACCAATTGGAGCACCTTTCCACCTGCAAGTCGCCGCACACGATGCTCGGCGCGCTCGTGAAGTCCTACTACGCGCGAGAGATCGGCGTCGACCCGGCAAACATGTTCGTCGTCTCGGTCATGCCCTGCACCGCGAAGAAGTTCGAGATCGCGCGCGAGGAGATGAAGAACGACGGCATGCCGAACGTCGACGCGGTGCTGACGACGCGCGAGCTCGCGGACATGATCCGCTCGGCCGGCATCGACTTCGCGTCGCTCGATGACGAGGAGTTCGACAGCCCGCTCGGGATGTCCACCGGCGCGGCGGACATCTTCGGCCTGACCGGAGGCGTGATGGAGGCGGCGCTTCGCACCGTCTACGAGATCGTCACCGGCCGCGAACTCCCGTTCGACGGGCTGCACGTGAAGCCCATCGTCGGCCTCGACCAGGTCAAGGAGGCCGCGATCACGATCGACAACCCGGTTCCCGAATATGGATTCCTCGACGGCGTGACGGTGCGCGTCGCCGTGACGAGCGGCCTCGCCGGCGCGAACAAGCTGATGCGCCAGATCGAGCGGGGAGAGTCGCCTTACCACTTCATCGAGGTCATGGGCTGCCCCGGCGGCTGCA
>MWAC01000171.1 GCA_002068815.1 Firmicutes bacterium ADurb.Bin467
GTCGCGCTCGTCGGCGGCAACGGCTCCGGCAAGACGACGATTTTGAAGCTCCTGACCGGCGCGGACATCGAGCGCGCGGGCCTCGTCCGGGTCGGCAGCGGCCTCAAAATCTCGTACGTGCCGCAGGACGCGTCGTTCCTGTCCGGCGCTCTGACCGCGTTCGCCGAGGCGCGCGGCATCCCGGTGACGCTGTTTCTGACGATCCTCCGCAAGCTCGGCTTCCCCCGCGCGCAGTTCGAAGCCGACCTCGGTGCGTTCAGCGACGGCCAGAAGAAGAAGGCGCTGCTCGCCGCGAGCCTGTCGGAGCGCGCGCACCTCTACGTCTGGGACGAGCCGCTCAACTACGTAGACGTGTTCTCGCGGATGCAGCTCGAGGAATTGATCCTCGAATACCGGCCCTCTCTTCTGTTCGTCGAGCACGACCGCCGGTTCGTCGAAAAGGTCGCCACGCGGACGGTCGAGCTCTAGATGACCTCGATGCCGAGCAGCCCGCACAGCTCGCGAATCTCCCGCGCGTGGTCGCCGTAGCACAGGATCACGTGCTGGCTCGAGACCTTCTGCGCGAACTCCGGAACCGTGCACGAATCCGGGAAGATCTCGAGGCTCACGAGCTGCGGAGCGGGCGGCGCCCAGCCGAACTCCTCCCACCTGGGCGGCTTCTTCGCCTCGCCGGTGTAGAGGTGCATGAAATACTTCCCCTTCTTGTAGACGAGCCGCGCGCAGGTCACGTAGCCGGCCTTCGCCTCGCTGACGTTGAGGAGCGACGCGCTCAACAGCCCGAACGCCGTCGGCAAGAGCTTCACGTCGCCGTCGGTGACCGCGGTCGGGATGTAGTCCGGCACGCCCGCGAGCACGCTCTCGCGGAAGAACTCGTAGTACTCCATGTACGGCGCCCGCTGCCCGGTCAGCGCCCGGACCATCAGCTGCGTCGCGTTTCCGAGTATGTCGTTCTCCGGCGTCGTCTCGACCCCGTACCACGCCTCGATGAGCATGAACACCAGAGCCGGCGGGAAGCCGAGCAGCTTCTTCATGCCGTCGACGTCGATCAGCGACACCGCGCCCCACCCGCGCTCCCGAATCTTCTTCCCGACCGCGAGCGCGTACTTAACGCCCTTTTCGATGACCTCGTCCTCGCATTCCTTCTCGAGCTTCCAATTTTCGCGCACGAACCGGACGCCCTTTTGCACCTCCGCGGGGTCGAGCTGGTCTGCGAGCTGCACCATCTCGAGCATCTCGAACGGCTCGACCTCGATGCCGATCTGCCCGCGCATCGAGTTTCCCTCGAACTGCGTGCCGTAGAGCAGCATGTCGCGGTAGCCCATCGTGCCGATCCGCGCGTGCCGGAGCGATTTCGCCGCGTGCGCCGCCTTGACGTAGCTCGCGATCTCCCCGGCCGGCTCCGGCTCGCCCATGACCGAGTAGACGTACTTGAACGCGTAGTCCATCGCCTCCATCGCCGGGCGCAGCGCGGACGTGCCGGCCTGGCCGGCGGTCGTCACGATGCGGCCGCCGTCCATCCAGCCGCACAGCCCCCACAGGACCATCGGCAGATGGCGGAATTCGTCGATCACGCGGATGACCGCGTGCGTCGGAACCCAGCCCGCGACGCAGACGATCAAGGACGAGAATTCCTTCCCCTTGAGATACCGAGCCGCGCGGTCGGCGGTCTCGTACCCGGGGTCGTCGATGACGATGCCCGCGTCAAAGAGCTCTCCCCCGAGCGCGCCCAGCACTTCGACCGCGTGGTCGTGCTTGATTTGAAGCCGCTCAAACGGCGTGTTGACCTCCCCGAAGCATACGAATCCGACTTGCATAGGTTTCTTCTCCTCCTTATATCGCCTTTTTCGCGCGGGAGCGCACGTCGAACGCGACCGCGAGTATGAAGATGATCCCCTTGATGACGTACTGGTAGGTGATGCCCACGCCCATCAGGTTGAGCCCGTTCGTCAGCGACATGATGACGAACGAGCCGATGATCGAGTTCGTGACCTTGCCGATGCCGCCGGAGGTCGACACGCCGCCGATGTAGCACGAGGCGATCGCGTCGAGCTCGAAGCCGCTGCCGGAGGTCGGCGTCGCGGACTGTAGCCGGGACGTGAACAGCACGCCGCCGAGCCCGGCGAGCATGCCCATCGACGCGAACACGAACAAGAGTATCTTCTGCGTGTCGACGCCCGAGAGCAGCGCCGCCTCGCGGTTGCCGCCCATGCCGTAGATGTGCCGCCCGAGCCGGGTCCTTCGCATCATGAAGTCGTACACGAACGCGACCAGGACCACGACGACGATCGTCCACGAGACGCCTCGGTAGTTCGCGAGCACGTAGCTCAACACGCCGATGACCGCCGCGAACAGCAACAGCGTCGCCCAGAACACCGGCGCGGAGGTCGTCCGGAAGCGGTATTTCTTGAGATCGCGCCGCGCGCGCAGCCGCGACCAGACGATCAGCGCGATCGACAGCGCGCCCACGACGAGCGAAAGCCCGTGCATCGGCCCCATGCGAAACACCGGCGGCAGAAAGCCGTTGGAAATCTGGTTGAACGCGTCGCTCTTGACGAGTATCGTGCCGGTCGACTCGGTGACGAGCGACAGCATGCCGCGGAAGATGAACTGGCAGGCGAGCGTCGTCACGAACGCCGGCACGCCGACTTTGCCGATGATCAGCCCCTCGAGCGAGCCGATCGCAATGCCGGCGAGCAATATCAGCGGCAGCACGAGCGGCACCGCGACGCCCCGGGAGAGCAGCGTCGCCGCGCACGCGCCCAAAAACCCCGCGACGTAGCCGATCGACAGGTCGATCTGCTGTATGATGAGCACCAGCGTCATGCCGCAGGCCATGACCGCGACGTAGCCGGTCTGGTTGATCAGATTCGTCAGGTTGCGCGCGGTGATGAACGCGCCGTCGGTGAGTATCGTGAACAGTATGAACAGCGCCATCAGCGCGAGGTACATCGCGTAGTTGCGGATATTGCCCTTGAGCAGCGCCCACACCTCGCCCGGGAGGCCGCGCGCGCGGTTGTCATCCATTTGCCACCGCCTCCTTCGTGTTCGTCGCAAATTCCATGATGCCCTCCTCGGTCGCGTCGCGGGCGTCGAGCTCGCCCGTGATCGCCCCCTCGCTCATCACGTAGATGCGGTCCGACATGCCGAGAATTTCCATCAGCTCCGAGGAGATCATGATGATCGACATGCCGCTCTTCACGAGCTCGTTCATGATCGTGTAGATCTCGTACTTCGCGCCGACGTCGATGCCGCGCGTCGGCTCGTCGAGAATGAGCAGCTTCGGCCGCGCGAACAGCCATTTCGCGAGCGACGTCTTCTGCTGGTTGCCGCCGGAGAGGTTCAATACCGTCTGCTGGATCGACGGCGCCTTGATGCGCAGGTCCTCCTTGTAGCGGTTCGCCTGCACGACCTCCTCGTTGCGGTCGATCACGATTCCCTTGAGAAGCGACCGGAGGTTCGCGAGCGTTATGTTGAAGCAGATGTCCTGGATCAGGATCAGCCCGTTTTTCTTGCGGTCCTCCGACGCGTACGCGACGCCGGCCGCGATCGCCTCCGAGGGCTTCGAAAACCGGACCGGCGCGCCCTCGAGGAACACCTCGCCGGAGGCGATCCTGTACCCCGGCGTGTTTCCGAACAGCGCGAGCGCCAGTTCCGTCCGCCCCGCGCCCATCAGCCCCGCGAGGCCGACGATCTCGCCGCGGCGCACGTTCAAGCTGACGTTTTTGAGCACGCTCCGCCCGGTCGACGGGTTGCGCGCGGAGAAATTCCTGACCTCGAACAGCACCGCGTCCGACGGCCGCCGCTCGCGCTTCGGGTAGATGTTCTCGATCTCGCGGCCGACCATGTGCCGGATGATCTCGCGCTCGGTGATCTTCTTCTCGGACGCGTCGAGCGAGCACACGGTCGTTCCGTCGCGGAGCACGGTCACGGTGTCGGCGATCTTCACGACCTCGCGCAGCCTGTGCGAGATCATGATGATCGTCGCGCCGTCGTCCCGCAGCTCGCGCAGAAGGCGAAGCAGGTTGTCGCTGTCCTCCTCGTTGAGCGAGGACGTCGGCTCGTCGAGTATGATGATCTTCGCGTTTTTCGAGAGCGTCTTCGCGATCTCGACCAATTGCTGCGCGCCGACGCGCAATGCCCCGACCTTCGTCGTCGGGTTGACATCCAGCCGAACCTTCTTCAATATCTTCTCGGATTCGAGTATCGTCCGGTGCCAGTCGACGAGCCGGCCCTTCATCAATTCGTGCCCGAAGAAGATGTTTTCGTAGATCGTCAGATCGGGGATCAGCGCCAGCTCCTGGCTGATGATCGCGATGCTCGCGCCCTCCGAGTCGCGTATGCCGTGGAACCTCTGCACCTCGCCGTTGAGCACGATGTCGCCCTCGTACGTCCCGTACGGGTGCACGCCCGACAACACCTTCATCAAGGTCGTCTTGCCCGCGCCGTTTTCGCCGACCAGACAGTGAATCTCGCCGCGCTTAACCCGGAAGTTCACGCGGTCGAGCGCCTTCACGCCCGGGAACGACTTCGAAATCCCGCGCATTTCAAGGATGATGTCCGCCATCAAATCACCTCGAATGGAAGGGGAACCCCGAAGGGTTCCCCTCCGAACTAAGGTTTGTCGGTTGGGCTATTGCCAGTTGACGAACTTCGAGCCGTCGTACACGCCGCCCTCGAAGAATATCTCGGCGATGTTGTCCGTCGTAACCGTCACGACCGGGCACTGCATCGACGGCACGTCGATGACGTCGTTGCTGTAGACGGCGTTCGTCTCGGGCGCCTTGCCCTCGAGGATCGCGTCGATGATGACGAGCGTCGCGTCGACCAGGTTCTTCGGGTCCTTGTAGACGGTCATCGACTGCTTGCCGTCGATGATGTACTGCACCGACGCCTCGATGCCGTCGCAGCCGGTGATCCACACCTTCGTGACCTCGCCGTCGGCGTGGAACGAGTCGGACAGCGCGCGCGCGCAGTCGTCGTCCGCCGGGCCCAGCACGAACACCTCGCCCTTCGCGTCCGCGGCGGCGGCGGTCAGGTGCGCCTCGGCGAGCGTCTTGCAGACGGACATCGTCCACTCGGTGTCGATGACGGACATGATCTCGACCATCTCGTCGCGGGAGAGGTCGTACTTGTCCTTGTACTCGACCGCCTTGTCGCAGTTGCGTACGATGAAGGTCCCATCCGCGATCAGCGGCTGCAGCACCTGCCACGCGCTCTCAAAATAGAGGAACGAGTTGTTGTCGGTCAGGGCGCCGGAGTAGAGGTAGAGGTTGTTGCCCTTTTTCCCGGCTTCGAGCTTGCTTACGAGGAACTCGCCCTGCGCGCGGCCGACGGCGGCGCTGTCGAACGTCGTGTAGTAGGCCAGCTTGTCCGTCCCGGTGATGATGCGGTCGTAGGCGATGACCGGTATGCCCTCCTCGTGCGCGATTTCGACCGCGGCGGCGGCGGCGGCCGCGTCAAACGCGCACAGCACGATCGCCTTCGCGCCCTTGCTGATCAGCGTCTCGACGTTCGCCTTCTCGGTCGCAGAGTCCTTCTGGGAGAACAGGATCTGCGCGCTGTAGCCGTGCTCCTCGATTGCCGCGAGGAAGTCCGCCTCGTCGCCGAGCCAGCGGGTCTCCTCGCGCGTGGGGAGCACGACGCCGAAGTCCAGTCCGGCGGCGCTGGCCGTGCCGGCCAAAGCGAAGATCACCAGGAGAACCAGAGCGATACATTTCTTCATGATGTTCCCTCCCTGCATCGTGTTGTCATGGCTGCGGAAATTTAACCACACCGAAACTATAGCATAGTTCCTGTGCAAGATCAATACAATCTTGCACGGAAACGCGGCGTTTCATCGTGCAAGATTGTGCAACATTTTCGGTTTTTTCGGAAGGGGAACGCGAGGGGTCAGGTCGTCGCGCGCACGATCAGCAGGGGCTTGATCGCCACCTGCTGCGGCTGCCCGTACGGGTGCTGCACGCGGTGCGTGAGGATGCGCACCGAGATCGCCGCCATGTCGTCGTAGGGGGTGCCGATCGTCGTAAGCCCCCCGGAGATGTAGCGCGCGATCGATATGTCGTCGAAGCCGATCACGGCGATGTCGCCCGGCACGCGCAGCCCCGACTCCTGGATCGCGTGGATCGCGCCGATCGCCATCTGATCGTAGCTCGCGTAGACGGCGTCGGGGAGGTCGGGAAGCTGCAGAATCTCCCGCATGCGCAGGTATCCGCCGAGCTCGCCGCGCTCCGTGCCCATCCGGACGAAGTCGGGATTCACGGGCATGTCGAAGCTCTTCATCGTCGCCAGGAACACGCTGCGGCGCTTCGTCGTGTTCAATTCGCCCAAGAAGCCGATCCTCCGGTAGCCGC
>MWAC01000172.1 GCA_002068815.1 Firmicutes bacterium ADurb.Bin467
GAGCCGATCCCCGGCCCGGAGCCGTACCGCTTCGTCGACCCGATCCGCCCGTGGCGCATACGGCACTTCACGAACTGCCGGTTCGAGGATCTGCAGGTGCCGGTGTTCGAGAACGGGGAACTCGTCTGCCCGACCCCGCCGCTCTCTGAAATCCGCTCCTATGTGCGCCGCCAGCTCGAGGGGCAGGTCTGGGAGGAGGAGCAGCGGTTCGAGAACCCGCACGAGCACTACCTCGACATGAGCCCGAAGCTCTACGAGCTCAAGATGGGCATGCTCGACCATCCGCAGATTTAAAGCGCGGAAAGGCCCGCGGCGTTGATGCCGCGGGCCTTCGCTTTCTCTAGGTAGACGATGACTTAATGAGGTGGTGGATTGCCGAGGCGATTTTTCGTCCCCACGCGGAGCCAGAAGGGAGCCGTAGCGGCGCTACGGCGACCGGATGAGCGACACCGGCGTGCGATTCAAATTCATTTGAATCGCGCGGTCGCGCAGCGACTTGTTTTCCCTTCGGGAAAACAACCTTGTGGGGGCGGAAAAGCGACCGGCAAGCCTGCCGCCGAATAAATCAGCGGCTACCTAGGTGCGCCTCGCGAGCACCGTCTCCTCGTAGTCCTTGACCTTCGCGAGCCACGCGTCTCCGGCGGGAATGCCCTTCGACATCAGGTAATATTCCCAGACGGCGCACGCGGGGAGGTTCTTGCGCTCCTCCATCAGCGCGAGCCGGGCGGTCAGGTCGCCGTCGACCTCCGCCTGGCGGATCTGGCCGATCGGCGCGAGCGCGGCGTACAGGAGCGCCTTCCGGGCGTTGCGCGTGCCGATGACCCAGGCGGCGATGCGGTTGATCGACGCGTCGAAGTAGTCGAGGCCGATCAGCACGCGGCGGTCGAAGCCGTTGAACACGATCTCGTCCATGATCTTCTGCAACTCGTCGTCGTGCGTGATCACGTGGTCGCTGTCCCAGCGGACGCCGCGGCTGACGTGCAAAAGCACCTTGTCGACCGCGCAGGGCACGAGCTCGGGGTCGATCTCGGCCGCGAAGATCTCATCGAGCGACGCCCGCATGACGTCCCGGTAGAGCTTCGTGTCCGCGCAGGTGTCCTTGAAGCCGTCGGGCATCCAGTAGTTGACCGCGCAGGGCTTGCCGGTCTGCTTCGCGAACTCGAGCGCGATCTCGCGGCAGCGCTTGCCGTGCTCGATCCAGAAGCGGCGCTTCGATTCGTCGAGGCTCGCGAGCGAGAAGTCCCCGTCCATCATCGGGTGGGAGAAGAACGTCGGGTTGAAATCGAGCCCGATCCCATTTTCCTTCGCCCAGTCCGCCCACGCCTGGAACTCGGCGATCGTATACTGATCGCGGTCGACGTCCCTGCCGTTCTTCTCGGCGTAGGACGCGTGGAGGTTCAACTTCGTCTCGCCCGGGATCAACTTCATCGCGAACTCGGCGTCCTTGCGGAGCTCGTCCGCCGTGCGCGCGCGGCCCGGGTAGCTCCCGGTGGTCTGGATGCCGCCGGTCAGCGCGCCCGACCCCTCGAAGCCGATCACGTCGTCGCCCTGCCAGCAGTGCATCGAGATCGGAATCCGGTCGATCCTCGCGATCGCCTGATCGACGTCGACGCCAAGCTCGGCAAACGCCGACTTTGCGTACTCGTAGCCCTTGACGATCTGCTCCCTGTCCATCATACCTCTCCTTTCGGCTCGTCGCCCTCGTGCAAAAAGACCTGTCGCATCGGCGGCTGCGCGCCGGTGACAGGGTCCATTTCCATGACCATGACGTCCTTCATGTACGCGTTCCAGCGGGCGACGACCGGGCTGTGTGCCTGCACCCCCGCGGCCTCAACGATGCTGTCGCACTCGTAGTAGCCGAACAATTCGTCGCCGACGTTCCAGATCGTGTAGTTGCGAATCCCGGCTTCGTTCAGAAGCGCGGTCATCTCCGGCCAGATTTCGTCATGCCTGCGGATATACTCGCTTAGCATGCCCGGAAGAACCCTCGCCCTCCATGCGTAACGCTCCATGCCCGCCCTCCCATGCACCGTTGTTGTCGCGCGCATACCTGACACGCGCGCGGCACGACGCGCGGCGTTCCGGCGTCGCGCTTGCAAAACCCGGGATTTCGTGTTAATATAGTGGTATTCCATGCCACGATCGTGGTACTATATTGAAGTATAGCGCCGCAGATTGCGGGATGTCAAGAGCAGTTGTTGTGCTTGGATATACAGAAGTTGTGTTTGGGAGGGACCGCAATGTCCGCACCGGAACCCGTCAGCCTCAACTACGAGCTGGACATCCTTCCGGAATCGACGTGGATCGTGGCGACGCCCGACCCGACCGTCAAGCAGGCCGCGCCGCACGTGATGGAGGTCGGCGAGTTTTTCGCGCGGGAGAGGTACTATACGAGGCGGCGGAACCTGCCCTCGTTTCTGATCAAATACACGCTGGGCGGCGCGGGATTGCTCGAGTACGCCGGCCGGGAGGAGCAGATTCCCGCGCGCCACGCGTTCTGGATCGACTGCATCGAGCCGCAGTACTACAGGACCGACCCGGGCGAAAAACGCTGGGACTTCGCGTGGGTCCACTTCTACGGCCCGGGCTGCGCGAAGTTCTACGAGTGGTTTCTCGCGGAAAACGGCGGCTCGAACGCGGTCGAGCTGCCGGTCGACACGAACGTGCCGGCGCTGATCCACAGGCTCTCATCGATCTACCGCGGCGGGGACAACACGCTGCCGGACGACGCGACCCGCTGACGCG
>MWAC01000173.1 GCA_002068815.1 Firmicutes bacterium ADurb.Bin467
GCCGAAGCCGATGTAGTATACCGGCAACCCGAGCTCGTGCCGTATCGCGACGGCGATGCCGCCCTTCGCGGTGCCGTCGAGCTTCGTCAAGACGATGCCCTCGATGTTGGCGACCTCCTTGAACATCTGCGCCTGCTGCAATCCGTTCTGCCCGGTCGTCGCGTCGATGACGAGCAGCGCCTTGAGCGCCGCCTCCGGGTACTCGCGCTCGGCGACGCGGCCGATCTTGCGGAGTTCCTCCATCAGGTGCGCCTTGTTGTGGAGCCTGCCCGCCGTGTCGACGATCAGCACGTCGGCGTGGCGTCCCTTCGCGGCCTGTATGCCGTCGAACACGACCGCCGCGGGGTCGGCGCCCTCCTTCTGCTTGATGATCGGCACGTCCGCCCGGCTCGCCCACACGGTCAGCTGCTCCGCCGCCGCCGCGCGGAACGTGTCCGCCGCGCAGATGATCACGCGCCGGCCGACGGTTTTGAACCGCGTCGCGAGCTTTCCGATGGTCGTCGTCTTTCCGACGCCGTTGACGCCGATCACGAGCAGCACCATCGGGCTCGAAAGCTGCATCGGCTCCGTGCGCATGATGTCGATGAGTATCTCCTTGAGCGCCTCGCGCGCAACTGCGGGGTCGCCGATCTTCTCCGCCCTGCACCTGTCGCGGAGCCTCCCGACCGCGAGCTCGGTCGTCTTGACGCCGATGTCCGCCATGATCAGGATGTCGCTCAGGTCCTCGAAGAACTCGTCGTCGAGCGCCTTGTAGTTGACGATCAGCTCGTCCATCCGCCCGGCGAACGCGTCCCTGGTCTTCTTGAGCCCCGATTTGATCCGGTCAAACAGTCCCATAAATCTCTCCTAACTCCGTTTTTCAGCTCGCCTCGTGCATCGCGACCGAGACCAGCTTTGAAACGCCCTTTTCCTCCATCACGACGCCGTAGAGCGCGTTGCATCGCTCCATCGTGCCCTTGCGGTGCGTGATGACCACGAACTGCGTATCCCGCGAGTAGTCGCGCAGGTAGTCCGCGAAGTTGTCGATGTTCGCGTCGTCGAGCGCCGCCTCGATCTCGTCGAGTATGCAGAACGGCGTCGGCTTCAGATCGAGCATCGCGAACAGTATCGCGATCGCCGTCAGCGCGCGCTCGCCGCCCGAGAGCAGCGTCAGCATCTGCAGCTTCTTCCCCGGCGGCTGCGCGACGACGTCTATGTCGCAGTTCAGCGCGTCGTTCGGGTCGGAGAGCGTCAATTCCGCGCGGCCGCCGCCGAAGAGCCGGACGAAGGTCCGCTGGAAGTTCTGGTTCAGCACCGCGAACTCGCGCCTGAACTGGCTCTCCATCTTGCGCTCGAGCTCCTCGATGATGTCCTTCAGGTCCTTCTCGGCCTTCCTAAGGTCGTCGCGCTGCGCGGTCAGTTCCTGCAGCCTAGTAACCGTCTGCCGGTACTCGTCGAGCGCGGAGACGTTCACGACGCCCATCTCGCGGATGCGCGCGCGAATTTGCGCGATGCGCTTTTCCGACTCGGTCAGCTTGAAGTCCGGCTGCCGGAACGGCTCCGCGCCGGCGTATGTAAGCTCGTAATCCTCCCAGATTCGGTCCTCGATCTGCTTGAACTCCGTCTCGACGCGCTGCAGCTGCAATTCGCTCCGGTGGCGCTTCTCGCCGTGCTCGTCGATCTCGGCGCGCAGCCGGTCGATCGCATCCGAGAGCTTCTGGTTCTCGCGCTGCGCGTCGGTCCGCTTTTTGTCGGTTTCGTTGAACAGGCCGCGGACGCGGTCGAGCTCGGCCTTGCCCTCCGAAAGCGCGAGCGCGTCCTGTTCGAGGACCTTCGCGCTCTCGAAAAGCCGCTTCTCGCACGCCTCGAGCTCGGCGCCGGAATTCAGGATCAGCTTCTCCAGGTCCGCCGCCTGCCGAATCAGCCGCGCGTGGTCGGCGGCCGTCGCCTCGAGCCCGCGCCTTCGCGTCGCGAGCTGCACGCGCTCGTCGGACACCTCGCGGCGCAGCTTCTCGCCGATCTCGCGCTTTTGATAGATGTCCTCCATCATCTGGCGCACGCGCTCCTGCCGCTCGGCGGTGTTCTCCTCGGCCGACTGCCGGTTGCCGCTCAAGGCATCGAGCGATTTCGCGACGTCCTCGAGCTGCGCGGTGAGCCGCTCGCGCTCGCCCTTGACGCGCTCGACGGACTTCCTGTGCGCCTCCTGCTCGTCGAGCGCGGCCTTCAACTGCGCCTCGGCGCGCGCGCAGGCAACCTCCTGCCGGTGCAATTCGTCGTAGAGCTCGGCGCGCTCCTGCTTGAGCCGGGTACGCTCCGCCTCCTGCCGGACGAGCTCGTTGCGCGAGGCGATCAGCTCGTCGTCGAGCCTGACGAGCGTGCGCTGCAGTTCGTCGATCTCGCGGCCGCGGGACAGCAGATTCGTCACGCGCGACTGCACGCTTCCGCCGGTCATCGAGCCGCCGGAGTGCATGACGTCGCCCTCGAGCGTCACGAGCCGGAACGCGTACCGCCCCGCGCGCTGTATGCGTATGCCCGCGTCGAGGTCCTCGGCGATGACCGTGCGCGCGAGCAGGCTGTCGATCGCGCCCCTGTACTTCGGGTCGAACTTGATGAGCTCCGACGCGACGCCCAGGCACCCCGGCATCGACAGCACATCCCGCTCGCGCGCGTCGAGCACGCGCGGGCGCACCGACTGCACCGGCAGAAACGTCGCGCGGCCGAAGCGGTTGTTGCGCAGATACTCGATCATGCGCTTCGCGTCCTCGTCGCGCTCGACGACGATGTTTTGCAGCGCGCCGCCCAGCACCATGTCGATCGCGCGCTCGAGCCTTTCAGGCACCTCGATCAATTCCGCGACGACGCCGTGCACGCCGGACGCGCCGCTCTTGCGGGCGTGCAGCAGCACCTGCTTGACGCTGTGCTGGTAGCCCTCGTAGTCGTTCTGCATCTCGATCAAGAGCTTGAGCCGCGAGTCCGCGCGCTGCCGGTCGGCCATCCGCGCGCTGACCTTTTCGGAGAGCGCCGAGCTCAACTCGCTCGAGACGCGCACCTCCTCGACCGACTGCGAGACCTCCGCCTCGAGCCGCCGCTTTCGCGCGCTCTCCTCGTCGAGCAGCGACTTGGCCGCCTCGACGACTTCCGCAAGCGACTGCGAGCCCGCGTCCGCGCGCGCCTCGTCCGCCTCCATGGACGCCAGCTGCGCCTCGAGCGCGGCGCGCATGGCCCCCAATCGCGCCTGCTGGTTGCGCACGTCGCCGAGCTTGTTCATCGACTGTATGATCTGCTGCTTCTCGCGCTCCGCGTCCGCCTCGAGCGCCGCGAGCTCCGCCTCGAACCGGCCGAGTTCCGCCTCGCGCCCCTCATGGGCGGCATCGAGCTCCGCGAGCGCGGCCGTCTCCGCGTCGATTTTCCTTTGCAGCTCCTCGACGTGCCGGTTGACGCCGCCGCCGCCCTCCTTCGCCGCCTCGCGCTCCTTGCGCAGGCGGTCGCGCTCGCGCTCGGCGGACAGTATGCGCTCGCGCATGACCTGCGCGGCGCCCTCGCGCGCCTCGACCTCGCGAATCCAGTGCTGCACGCCCTCGCGCTGCCCGGCGGCCTCGCGTTCAAGCTCCTCGAGCCTGACCTGCCCCTCCTCGCGCCGGGCGGCGGTCTGCGCAAGCTCCGCCTCGAAGGAAGTTACGGCCTCCCCGAGCGACTCGAGCGACTCCCGGAGCTCCTTCAATCGCGCCTGATACCGCTCGGTGCGCGCGAGGTAGACGTTCAGGTCGAGCGACTTCAACTCGTCCCGGAGCGACAGGTACTCGCGCGCGGCCTCGCTTTGCTCCTTGAGCGGCTCGACGCGGCCCTCGAGCTCGGCGAGTATGTCCTCGACGCGCGTCAGGTTCTTCCGCGTGTTCTCCATGCGGCGCTCGGCGTCGAGCTTTCGCGCCTTGTACTTGACGATGCCCGCGGCCTCCTCGAACACCTTTCGGCGGTCCTCGGAGCGCGCGGAGAGTATCTCGTCGATGCGGCCCTGGCCGATCAGCGAGTAGCCCTCGCGGCCGATGCCGGTGTCGCGGAACAGGTCGACGATGTCGCGGAGCCGGCAGGCGGTGCCGTTGAGCTGATACTCGCCCTCGCCGCTGCGATACACGCGGCGCGACACCGCGACCTCCGAAAAGTCGACCGGCAGGGCCTTGTCCTCGTTGTCGAACACGAGCGCGACCTCGCAAAACGCGAGCCGGCGGCGCTTTTCGGTGCCGTTGAAGATCACGTCCTCCATCTTCGAGCCGCGAAGCGACTTTGCGCTCTGCTCGCCCAGCACCCAGCGCACCGCGTCGGCGATGTTCGACTTGCCGCAGCCGTTCGGCCCGACGACGCCGGTGATGCCGTTTTCAAATGTCACCTCCACGTGGTCCGCAAACGACTTGAACCCGTGGATGGTCAATTTTTTCAGCCGCAATGGTGTTCTCCCAATTTCCGCAATGCGTTTTTCGCCGCCGCCTGCTGCGCGAGCTGCTTGCTGAAGCCCTCGCCCTCGCCGAGCAGCGCGTCCCCCTCGAACACCTGATAGCGAAACGTCGGGGCGTGCGCGGGCCCCTCCGAGGACACGAATACATAGCAAGGCATGGAGCCCCGCTTCTGCATGGCCTCCTGAAGCCTCGATTTTTCGTCCAGGCAGTCGGTGAGCGCGACGGGGTTCAGGAAGCCGTTCAGCGCCTGGAGCACGGTGCGCCTTGCCTCCTCCTGGCCGCCGTCGAGATAGACCGCCGCGAACACGGCCTCGAGCACGTCCGAGAGAATCGAGGGCTTGTCCCGCCCGCCGGATCGCTCCTCGCCCACCGAGAGCCGAACGAGTCGCCCGATTTCCAGCCGCCTCGCCGCCTCCGAGAGCGCCTCCTCCCGGACGATGTGCGCGCGCATCCTGGTCAACGTCCCCTCCGGGACCGCCGGCAGCGCGTGGAACAGGTGCTCGCTGACCGCGAGCTCCAACACGGCGTCCCCCAGAAACTCCAGCCGCTGATAGTGCGGGACGCCGTGGTCGCTCCCGAACGAGGGGTGCGTCAGCGCCGTCTTTAAGAGCGCCTGGTCGCGAAAGCGATATCCGAGCTTCTCCTGGAACCGATCCACAAACTATCCAACCCGCTTTTCAATGTACTTGACGATGTCGTCGACGGTCTTGATCTGTGCGAGCACGTCGTCCTCGACGGTCATGTCGTACTCCGCCTCGAGGTCCATAATCAGCATCATCATGTTCGCGCTGTCCGCGCCCAGGTCCTCGACGAGCCTGGACTGGGGCGTGACGGAGTCCGCGGAGACCGGAAGCTGCTGCGTGATGTATTCGACAACCTTTTCGTAAACCATGAAAACCCCTCCTTAATTTTCCTCCGACAGCCCGCGAAGGCCGTCCCGTATCTTTCCGACAACATTCCCCTCGAGCATTCCGCGCGCCTGGCGGACCGCGTTCAGGATCGCCTTCGCGTCGGAGCTTCCGTGCGCCTTGACGACGGCCCCGTTGACCCCGAGGAGCGGCGCGCCGCCGTAGCTTGTGTAGTCCATGCTGTCCCGGAGCCGATAGAGCGCCGGCTTCATCAGAAGCGCGCCGACCTTCGTGCGGCGGGACGTGCGCACGCTGTCCTTGAGCATGCCCAGGATGAGCTTTGCCACGCCCTCGGTGATCTTCAGAATCACGTTTCCGACGAAGCCGTCGGCGACGACGACATCGAAATCGCCGTTGGGCACGTCGCGCGCCTCGGCGTTGCCGACGAAGCGGTACGACGTCTGGGCGGACATCAGCTCGAAGGCCTCCTTCGTGAGCCTGTCTCCCTTCTCCGCCTCGGAGCCGATGTTCACGAGCCCGACCTCGGGGTCCTTGACGCCCAGCACGCTCTCCATGTACACAGAGCCCATGAGGCCGAACTGCTGCAGGTACTTCGGCTGGCAGTCGACGTTCGCGCCGCAGTCGATCAGGAGAAACGGCTTCTTCCGTCCCGGGATCACCGGCGCGAGCGCGGGGCGCTCGATGCCGCTGATGCGGCCGATTCGGAGCATGCCACCGGCCAGCAGCGCGCCCGTCGAGCCCGCGGAGACGACCGCGTCGGCCTCGCCCGCGCGCACGGCCATGACCGCCTTGACCATCGAGGATTCCGTCATCTTCCGAACCGCGAGCATCGGCGCGTCGTGCATGCCGATCACGTCCGGCGCGTGGACGACCTCGATGCCGTCCTCTCCCTCGACGAGCGGTTTCAGTACCTCCTCGGGCCCGTAGAGCAGTATTCTGACGTCCGAAAACGCCTGCCGGGCCAACTTCGCGCCCTCGACGACGGCCGACGGTGCGTTGTCCCCGCCCATCGCGTCCAGGGCTATCCTGTAGTTCGCCAATCCGAAATCCCCCTATCATGGCATTATTTTTATTCTAGCAGATTCCCCCGATTTTTTCAAGTCAACCTTGACGGAAAATTGACGGCGTGCTATGATATTCCACGATTGGAAATTACCCGTTCGTGGAGGAAAAGATGGAAGCCAAAAAGCGGATCTTCTCCGGCATACAGCCCACCGGCAATCTGACGCTGGGAAACTATATCGGCGCGCTGCGCAATTTCAAGCTGCTCGAGGACGAGTACGACTGCCTGTACGCGATCGTCGACTCGCACGCGATCACCGTCCGGCAGGACGCCGCGGAGCTTCGGAAGGCGTGCCTTCGCACGATGGCGATCTTCTTAGCGAGCGGGCTCGACCCCGAGAAGAACATACTGTTCTTCCAGTCGCACGTGCACCAGCACGCGGAGCTTGCGTGGATACTCGACTGCTACACCTATATGGGCGAGCTGTCGCGGATGACGCAGTTCAAGGACAAGTCGAAGAAGCACGCCGACAACATCAACTGCGGGCTGTTCGCCTATCCGGTGCTGATGGCGGCGGACATTTTGCTCTACCAGACGGACCTCGTGCCCATCGGCGTCGACCAGAAGCAGCACCTCGAGCTCGCGCGCAACATCGCCGAGCGGTTCAACTCGCTGTACGGCGGCACGTTCGCGGTGCCGGACGGCTATTTCCCGAAGGTCGGCGCGAAGGTCATGAGCCTGCAGGAGCCGACGCGCAAGATGTCGAAGTCCGACCCCGAGGAGACCTACATCGCGATACTCGACAAGCCCGAGGTCATCCGCAGAAAGCTCCGGCGCGCGGTGACCGATAGCGAGGCGGACGTGCGCTTCGACCCGGAGTTGAAGCCCGGCGTCTCGAACCTGATGAGCATACTCTCGGCGCTGACGGGGGCCTCGATGGACGCAATCGCCGCGGACTTTTCCGGCAAGGGCTACGGCGCGTTCAAGGACGCGGTCGCCGACGCCTTCGTCGCCGTGCTCGAGCCGATCCAGAAGCGGTACGACGAGATCAGCGCGGACAAGGTCTACCTCGAGAAGGTCATGCTCGAGGGCGCCGAGCGCGCGGACAGGCTCGCGGCGCCCACGATGCGCAAAGTGCGAAAGAAGGTCGGGCTCGCGCCCACGAAGCTATGACAACCGTTCAGCAGGCCGTCGACTGGATTCACAGCCGGCGGTACACCGGCCACAAGCGCGGCCTCGAGAACACGCGCGCGCTGCTTTCCGAACTCGGAAACCCCGAAAGGGGTTTTCTTTCCGTGCACATCGCGGGCACGAACGGCAAGGGTTCGACCGCGGCGATGTGCGCCTCGTGCCTTGGGGAGAGCGGGTACAGAGCGGGGCTCTACACCTCCCCCTACCTCGAAAACTACCGGGAGCGCATACAGGTCGGCGGCGCGTGCATCCCGGATTCGGCGCTCATCGAGGGCTGCGAGCGGCTCGCGG
>MWAC01000174.1 GCA_002068815.1 Firmicutes bacterium ADurb.Bin467
CTCGGGGTCGACGCGCGCGCCGAACAGCTCGAAGCCCATCTGCGCGCCGGGGCCGTAGAAGCCCGTCTGGTTCTCGCCGTTTTCGGAGGCGACCGCGGTCACGCTGAGCCGGGTGTACACGCGCCGGTCGGGGACGAACAGCCCCTCGGTGTTCGCGATCAGGATGTCCGTCTCCCACGAGATCAGCGTCGAGCGCACCTGTTTGATCTGCGCCGACACCTTCGCCGCGGCGCTCGCGGCTTTCAGAACCTGCGCCCTGCGCTCGCCGGACACATCCATCGGAAGCTCGCGGATCGCGTGGACGTTCGCCGGGATCGAGCCGGTCAGGTGCGCGTCGAACGCGCGGTAGGCGTCGCGCACCGCATCCGCGGCCTTCGTCGCCGCCGAGACGAGGCCGGCGGGGGAGAGGTCGTTCGTGTGCACGTAGACGCTCGAGAGGCCGTTGTACACGCGGATGCCCGCGCCGGACATGCGGCCGGTCAGCGCGTCCTCGATGCTGCCGTCGCTCCAGGTCAGCGCGTTTCGGCGCGTGTCCTCAAAAAAAATCTCCGCGAAGTCGCCGCCGGTGCGCATCGCGGCGTTCAGCGCGCTTTCCGCGGCCTTTCTTCCTACCATCGGGCAAATACCTCCTGTCAGACGAACAGCTTTTGCAATTCGTCGAAGCGTTCATGGGTGATCAGCGCGTCGCGCTTCGTGCCGCGCAGCCGCACGATGTACGTCCAGCGGCCGTAGGGCGTGATCGACTCGATCTGGTTCACGTTTACGATATAGGATTTGTGCGTTCGGAAAAACATATTCGCAGGAAGCCGCTCGATCAGCTCGCTCAGGCCCTCGCCGGTCGCGAACCGCTGCTCGTTCCCGGCGTAGATCACCGTCTGCCGGTCCTCGCGCTGGATGAGCAGGATGTCGTCGATGTCGACGAACGACAGCCCGTCGCGGTTTTTGAGCATCAGCCGGGCGGGGGCGTCCTTCGGGCGCGGGCGGGAAATCTGCACGTTTCCCTCGCAGGTCTCGCGCAGCCGCTCGCGGATCAGCCTGAGCGTATTCAGCGCGCGCTCGATGCGGAACGGCTTTACGAGGTAGTCGAACGCGTACACCTCGAACGCGCTCTTCATGTATTGCTCGTGCCCGGTCGCGAACACGAGCACGGTCTTGGGGTTCTTGTCCTGGATCGCGCGCGCGCAGTCGATGCCGGAGATCTTCGGCATCTCGACGTCCATCAGCACGACGTCGGGCGACTCGCGCTCGTAGAGCTCGAGCAGCTCCTCGCCGTCCGCGGCCTCGCCGGCCAGCTCGTAGCCCTCGGCGCGCTCGATCAGCTTTCGCATCACGACGAGCATCCCGGGCTCGTCGTCCGCGATCAGAATGCGAATGGTAGTATCCATAGTCACCTCGAATACACGTCAATGTGGCGAACGGCCTTTCGACCGTTCGCCATTCGGGTTTCAGCGGACGTACCCGCGCGCCCGGCGCGAGACCGGCCTTCTGAGCACCTCCGACAGGATCACCGCGCGGCGCAGCTCCTCCGGGGACATGCGCGCGGCGTGCTCCTGCGCGGCGGGCATCGGCGCGAACTCCGGCGCGGGCTCGGTCGCCTGCACGGCCGACATCGTCGCGAAGCTGTCCTCCGGCGGCGGCAGCGAGCCCCCGTAGCGGCTGCTGTGCGAGCCGTAGCTCATGCCCTCCTCGGACGCGCTGCCGGCGCCCTCGGCCGAAGACGCGGCCTCGGTGCCCGCGCCCTCGCGCCGCGGCTGCTGCTGATCCATTCCGAGGATTTCGCGCAGCTCCGGCGGCAGCGTCTGCTGCCAGTTCGGCCGCACCGGGCGCATCGGCCGCTGGGCCGGGGAATAGGGACTTCGCTGTCCCGGCCGGGCATCGGGATTGCTCCCCTGCCCGGGCCGGTTCTGCGACACCTTCTTCACACCGTTTCCGATGCTCAGGGCCGCCAGAGCGATGATGATGATGGTGATGAACGCCTCCAAGCGGCAGACCTCCCTCCCGCGTTACTTCTTCTCCTCCGCGGCCTTCTTCGCGGCGTCCGTGCCCGCGATCGCGTCGCGCATGCGGGTGTCGGAGATCACGTTCTGCATCTCGTGGTAGTCCATGACGCCGAGCTTGCCCTCGCGCAGCGCCGCGGCCATCGCCAGCGGCACCTCCGCCTCAGCCTCGACAACCCTCGCGCGCATCTCGTGCTCCTGCGCGACGGCCATCGCGCGGCGCTCCTCGGCCTTCGCCTGCGCGATGCGGCGGTCGGCCTCGGCCTGGTCCATCTGCAACTGCGCGCCGATGTTGCGCCCGACGTCGACGTCGGCGATGTCGATCGAGAGAATCTCGAACGCGGTTCCGGCGTCGAGGCCCTTCGAGAGCACGGTGCGGCTGATGAGGTCGGGGTTCTCGAGGACCTCCTTGTGCGTGGGCGCGGAGCCGACGGTGGTGACGATGCCCTCGCCGACGCGCGCGATGATCGTCTCCTCGCCCGCGCCGCCGACGAGCCTGGATATGTTCGCGCGCACCGTGACCCTCGCCTTCGCGCGGAGCTCGATGCCGTCCTTCGCGATCGCGGCGACGACCGGCGTCTCGATGACCTTCGGGTTGACCGACATCTTGACGGCCTCGAGGACGTTCCGGCCGGCGAGGTCGATCGCGCGGCTCTGCTCGAACTCCAGCGGAATCTGCGCGGACTGCGCGGCAATCAGCGCGTCGACGACGCGGTCGACGCTGCCGCCGGCGAGCAGGTGCGCCTCGAGTTCGTTCATGTTGATTTCGAGCCCGGCCTTCGTCGCCTTGATCATCGGCATGATGACCTTGGCCGGGTTCACGCGGCGGAACCGCATGACGACCAGCGAGCCGATGCTCACGCGCACGCCCGACGCGCGCGCCGAGATCCAGAGCCCCAGCGGCACGAACCGGAAAAACAGCGAAAACACGATCAGAAACGCGATGACGATGATGAACGCTACGACGATGGATGTTGCCATAATCAACTCTCCCTTTCACGATGCCGCGTATGGCGGCAGGTCGTTCTGCCTATTCTCCCGCGATCTCTGCGACGACGATCCGATTTCCCTCGACGCGCGAGACGCTCACGCGCTTGCCGACGTCGATGAACTCGCCCTCCGTGAGCACGTTGAGCTTCACGCCGTCGAACTCCGCGATGCCCGCGGGCCGAAGCGCCGTGCGCGCGACGCCCTCCTTGCCGACGAAGAAGTGCAGCGCGTTCTCGGCGTTCGCGCGCGTCGAGACCTCCTTGAGCACGAGGTTCGACCTCGCGAGCCGGCCCCGCGAGGCCGAGTGTACGAAGACCGACAGCGCCACGCACAAAAGCGCGATGATGATGACCGCCATGATGAGCGCCGCGAGCGGCGTCGGGCGCGCGGCGATCACGCCGCCCACGAGCAAAATGCAGCCGAGTATGCCCGGCGCGCCGAAGCCCGGAATGTACATCTCGATGACCACGAGCGCGAATCCCAGCACCAGCAATATGATTGCCGGGAGGTACGATACAAAGTCCATGAAACCACCTCCGCCATGCTTCCGTTGTGACCATTATAGCATGTGCCGGGCAAAGGGAAAGGGCTGTTCGCCAAACGATACACTTTTCCGGCTCAACTGTCGCTTTTGAAAAACCTATTCGCGAACACCGCGTCCGCGGGCGCGAGGGGTTTCGCAAAGAGCGCCTCCGGCGACACCCATTGAAGCGCGCGGCAGTCGACCGGCTGCGGTTCGCCCGACGCGAGCTCGCTCTCGAGAAACACCACGAGCACGTCGCGGCCGGGGTATCGGTGGAACACCGCGTCGAGCACGCGGCCCGCGCGCGTCTCGATGTTCAACTCCTCCCGAAGCTCGCGCTCGAGCGCGCTTTCCGGCGACTCGCCCTCCTCGAGCTTCCCGCCCGGGAATTCCCAGAGCAATTCCTGATGCGCGCCCTCGTTTCGCTGGCAGAGCAGGAATTTGCCCCCGCGCCGGATCACGCCCGCGGAGACGACGATCATTCGGCGGCCTCCCATTCGTTGAGCTTTTCGATAACGTCCTTATAGACCTCGGCCTTTCCGGGCTCGTTCAGAATCTCATGGCGCATGCCCTCGTAGACCCTGCCGCCGACCCTCGTGTAGCCGCGCCGGAGCATGACCTCGACCGCGCGCCGAAAGCCCCGGTCGCCGCCGCGGCACGGGTCGTTTTCGCCGGAGAGAAAGTGAATCGGAAGCTCCGGGTTCTTCGCCTTGACGCGCCCGCTGTACGCGAGCGCCATCAGCGTGTAGAGCGACTGAAATCCGTTGCACGCGAACGTAAAGCCGCAAAGCGGGCTCTCGTCGTACGCGCGGACGACCTCCTTGTCGGTCGCGAGCCAGGCGCACTTGCTGCCCTCGTCCGGGTATGCGCGGTAGAACGGGCCGAAGGTGATCGCCTTCAACAGCTTGCTGCGCTTCCTTCCGCCGCTCCGAAGCCCGAGCAATTGCGCGAGCAGCTTGCCCCCGGGCGCGGCGGGATTGTACGCGGGGCTTCCGGAGAGCATCACGCCCGAGAGTTCCCCCTCGTACTTAAGAAGATACGCGCGCGCGGCGAGCGAGCCCATGCTGTGCCCGAATAGGTAGATTTTTTTCCCCGGAAAGCGCGACTTGGCCCAGAGCGTGACCTGGTGCACGTCGTCGACGAGCGACTGCGCGCCGTCCCTGCCGAAGTAGCCGAGCTCGTTCCGCTCGCGCGCGGCCTCGCCGTGGCCGCGGTGGTCGTGGATCACCGTCGCGTAGCCGTGTTCCGCCAGAAACTCCATGAACGGAACGTAGCGATCCTTGTGCTCGCACATGCCGTGCGCGATCTGCACGACGGCCCTGATTTCCCCGTCGGGGGGCAGGCAGAGCAGCGGAAGCTCGAGCCCGTCTCGCTCGGAGTTCAGCGACAGGCGTTCGATCTGCGACACAAAAATTCCTCCTCGTGAAAAAGCGGCACGGCGCTCAGGCCGTGCCGCGGGTTTGCGGGAATAGGCTATTCCTCGACCGCGTCCTCGTCCTTCGCGGGAACCTCGACGATCGAGTACTCGTCGAGCTCGCCGGCCGGCGGAACGGGTTCGAGCGCCTCGTCCTCGAGCACCTCGCGGATCGAGAGCGAGATGCGCTTGGCCTCGGTGTTGACGTCCAGAACCTTTACGCGCACGATGTCGCCCACGTTGATCGCGTCCTCTACTTTCGCGATCCGGGTGAGCGCGCACTGCGAGATGTGCACGAGACCGTCCAGGCCCGGCTCAAGCTCGACGAACGCGCCGAACGTCGTGATGCGCACGACCTTGCCCTCGACGATCGAGCCGACCGGATACCGGTCGCCGGCGACCGCCCACGGGCGCGGACGGGTCTGCTTGTAGGAGAGCGAGATGCGCTCGCGCGCCGGGTCGACGTTCAGAATCTTCACGTCGATCTCCTCGCCGACCTTGATGACGTCCGACGGGTGCTGCACGCGGCCCCAGCTGAGGTCCGTCACGTGCACGAGGCCGTCGACGCCGCCGATGTCGACGAACGCGCCGAAGTCCGCGAGTCTGCGGACGACGCCGCGGACGACCGAGCCGATCTCCAGCGCGTCCCAGATCGCCTTCTTCTTCTCGGATTCCTCGGCGATCAGGACCTTCTTGCGGGAGGCGACGATGCGCTTCTTCGGCTTGTCGATCTCGATGATCTCGAGCTTCATCTCCTGACCGACGAATTCCTCGATCTTTTCGACGTAGCGCAGCGAGAGTTGGGAGGCGGGGATGAAGCAGCGAATGCCCATGACATCTGCCAGCAGGCCGCCCTTGACGGCTTCCTTGCCGACGCCGACGACGAACTCGCCGGCCTCGTGCTTGGCCATGATCTCATCCCAGACCTTGCGATTGACGATGTTCCGCTGGGACAAAAGCACGTTGCCCTCGCCGTCGTTGACCTTGACGACCTCGACTTCGATTTCGTCGCCAATCTTGACATCGGTTGAGGAGAGGTCAGCCTTTTTAACCAATCCGTCTGCCTTGTAACCGACGTTTACGCAGACCTCGTCATCGGTGATCTGCACCACGGTTCCTGTGATCGTCTGTCCGGGGCGGATCTGCACAAGCGTCTTTTCCACATCGGCCATAAAATCGGATTCCGTGGGGGACGTTTCGGCCTGCTCCACATGCTCTTCGGACGGAGTGACCTGCTTCTCGATGTCGTTCATTCTTGCTACTACCTCCTTAATTATACAATCCGGCGTAGAGGCGCCGGCTGTAATCCCAACCCGGTCCGTCGCGGAAATCCCGATGCCCTCGAGCTCCTCCGCGCTCTCGATGAACAGCGCGCGCGGGCAGACCTCGCGGACGAGCTCGTAGAGCTTGCGGCTGTTCGAGCTCTCCCGGCCGCCGACGACGACCATCACGTCGACTTCCCGGGCGAGGCGGACGGCCTCCTCCTGGCTCTGCCTCGTCGCGGGGCAGATCGTCCTAAGGATCTCGGGATGCCTTACCCTTTGGACGATGGTCTGCGTGATCCTGTCGAACCGCCCCTCGATGAACGTCGTCTGCGAAACGACGAGCGCGCGCTCCATCTCGGGAAGGGCGAGCGCGGCCTCCTCGGTCGCGACCGCGTAGCTCTCTCCCGACGTCCAGCCGCGGATGCCCTCGACCTCCGGGTGTCTCTCCTCGCCGACGACGATCAGCGCAATTCCGTCCCTTTCGGCGGACAGCGCCATCTCGTGGATGCGGCGGACGAACGGGCAGGTCGCGTCGAGAACCTCGGCGCCCCGGGCCTTCAGCCGCTCGAGCGTCTCGCGGCCGACGCCGTGCGAGCGTACGACGGCGCGCGCGCCCTCGGGAATCTCCTCCGGGGAGGACACGCTCCGTACGCCGATCGATGCAAGCTCGGAGACGACGCGCGGATTGTGGATGACGGGGCCTAACGTGACCGCCGGGGCCGAGCGCCTTGCGGTCTCGACCGCACGCCGGACGCCGAAGCAGAACCCGGCATGTTTCGCCAGAATCACCTTGGAAACGGGAACCCACCCCTCTGATGCGCCCAACTTCGAAAATACGCTAACTTATATCATTCGTGGATTCCAAAATAATTCCTGCAACACGGCAATATTTAACAAACATTTAACTGGTTTGGCAGGAAGGAAAACGGCGCATGGCGTCATATAGGGGCCTTCTAGCGCCCGAACAGCCCACGGGTCTTCCTCGGGGCATCGCTGCCCGAACAAACCGCGGCTCGCCCGCGGGCGCGTCACCGCCCGAACAGCACGAACGGATCTCCCTCGGGGTAGACCTGCACGTTCTGCACGTACGGATTCTTCGCCTTGGAGAGCTTTCCGGCAACGTTCAGATACCACGGGACGCGCCTGGCGGCGTAGAGCTGCATCTCGTTCAGGGTGATCAGCCGGTCGTAGTCGAGGTCGGCCTTGAGCGCGCCCCGCCGCGAGCGGCTCAGGCTCCAGCCCGCGCCGTCGCACAGCGCGCGCGCGAGCACGGTCGCCATGTCGCTCTCGGTCACGTCCTCGTCGAAGCTCAGCCGGTAGCTGTCCTGGTCGAGCGACGCGCTCGCGATCACCTTGTACTTGCCCGACGCGAACGGCGCGCCGCCGACCCTGCCGGAGAACACCTTGACAATTCCTAAGTTGAAATCCTCGAAATTGCTGGCC
>MWAC01000175.1 GCA_002068815.1 Firmicutes bacterium ADurb.Bin467
CTTCCTGATGCTCACGTCGGTCTCGATGCTGCTGCTCAACTGGCGGCTGGCGCTGATCGTATTGTCGGCAATCCCGGTCATCGCCGCGCTCGCGATGTACTTCCAGAAGCGCATTCTCAAGAGCTACCGAGAGATGCGAAAGCTCAACTCCCGCATCACGAGCGCGTTCAACGAGGGCATCATGGGCGCGCGGACGACGAAGACGCTCCGGCGCGAGGCCGAGAACGAGCGCGAGTTCGAGAGCCTGACGCACTCGATGAAGCGGAGCGCGGTGCGCGCGGCGGTGCTCTCGGCGCTGTTTCTGCCGCTGGTGATCTCGCTCGCGGCGCTCGTCATGTGCTATGTGCTCGACTTGGGAGGCGCGGACGTGCTGAAGAACGGCCTGACGATCGGCACGCTCGCGGCGTTCATCAGCTACGCGACGCAGATCTTCGAGCCGATCAACTCGATCGCCAGGCTGTTTGCGGACCTGCAGTCCTCGCAGGCGGCGGCCGAGCGCGTGATGTCGATGCTCGAGACGGAGCCGGAGATTTCGGACGCGCCGGAGGTCGTCGAGCTCTTCGGCGACAGCTTCCACCCGAAGCGGGAGAACTGGCCGGACATACGCGGCGACATCGCGTTTGAGGGCGTCGGCTTCCGCTACTCCGAGGGCGGCGAGGTGCTCTCGAACTTCGACCTGACCGTGCGGGCCGGCGAGACGATCGCGCTCGTCGGCGAGACGGGTGCCGGCAAATCGACGATCGTCAACCTGCTCTGCCGCTTCTACGAGCCGACCGAGGGCCGCATTTTGATCGACGGCTCGGACTACCGCACGCGCTCGATGCTGTGGCTGCAGTCGCACCTCGGCTACGTATTGCAGCAGCCGCACCTGTTCTCCGGCACCGTGCGCGAGAACATCCGCTACGGGAAGCTCGACGCGACCGACGAAGAGGTCGAGACCGCCGCGCGCCTCGTCGACGCGGAGGAGTTCATCCTGAAACTCGAAAAAGGGTACGACACCGACGTCGGCGAGGGCGGCGACAGGCTCTCGATCGGCCAGAAGCAATTGGTCTCGTTCGCGCGCGCGCTGATCGCCGACCCGAAGATATTCGTGCTCGACGAGGCGACCTCCTCCGTCGACACCGAGACCGAGCAGAGGATACAGCGCGCGATCCGCGAGAGCCTGCGCGGCCGGACGTCGTTCATCATCGCGCACCGGCTTTCGACGATACGCACCGCCGACCGCATACTCGTCGTCCGCGGCGGCCGCATCACCGAGCAGGGGACGCACCGGGAACTTCTCAAGCTCAAGGGATATTATTACGACCTCTACGTCAACCAGTTTCAGGACGAGATGGAGAAGAGCGTGCTCGGGAAGGCGTAAAAATTCCCCCGGACGATCGAAATTCGCCCGGGGGATCGCTTTTTTGGCGCTACGCCGCCTGCTCGAACTGGCTGTTGTACAGTTCCGCGTAGAACCCTCCGGCCGCGAGAAGCTCCGCGTGCGTGCCGCTCTCGACGATGTCGCCGTCGCGCATCACGAGGATCAGGTCGGCGTTGCGGATCGTCGAGAGCCGGTGCGCGATCACGAACGAGGTTCTGCCGGACAGGTTCGCCTTGTCGTCGATCACGGTGTCGTAGCCCAGCGGCAGCGTCCGGATGAAGTGGTCGATGCCGACGGCCTTGCACGCGCGGCGCACGTCCTCGTCGCTCGCGTCGCGCTTGTCGTAGACGACGTTGTCGCGGATCGTGCCCTCGAAGAGCCACGTGTCCTGCAACACCATCCCGAACAGCGCGCGCACGTTCTCGCGCGTCAGCTCCGAGATCGGCACGCCGTCGACGAGAATTTCGCCCTCGTCGAGCTCGTAAAAGCGCATCAGCAGGTTGACGAGCGTCGTCTTGCCGGCGCCGGTAGGTCCTACGATCGCGACCTTCTGCCCCGCGCGGATCGTCGCCGAGAAGTCGCGGATGATCGTTCGGTCCGAAGAATACCCGAACTTCACGTGGCGGAACTCGACGTCGCCCATGACCGCGTCGAGCCTGCGCGCCTTCTTGCTCTCGTCCGCGATCTCGCCCTCCTCGAGGAAATCGAACACGCGTTCGCTCGCCGCGACGGTCGACTGGAGGTTCGTCACGATCTGCGCGAACTGCGAGAGCTGGTTCGAGTACAGCCGGACGTAGATGGTGAACGCGACGATCGTGCCGAACTTGATATACCCGCCCATCGCGAGCGCCGCGCCGACGACGCACACCGCCGCGTAGCCGAAGTTTCCGATAAACTGCATCAGCGGCATCATCAGCCCCGACATGAACTGCGAGCGCCACGCGCTGTCGTGGAGCTTTGCGTTGATCCCGTCGAACGTGCGCTTCGCGGCTGCCTGGCCGTTCGACGCGGTCACGACGTTGTGGCCGGTGTAGATCTCCTCGATGTGGCCGTTGACCTCGCCGAGCGCCGCCTGCTGGCGCACGAAGTATTTCTGCGAGCGCATGACGATGATCATCATCAGGAAAAACCCGATCGTCGTCGTGCCTACCGCCGTCAGCGCCATGATCCAGTTCTTGAAGAACATCACCCAGAGCGAGCCCAGAACCATCGCGATCGCGCCGGTCATCGAGCCGAGGCTCTG
>MWAC01000176.1 GCA_002068815.1 Firmicutes bacterium ADurb.Bin467
TGGATTTGCCTGTTGCTGGCGGCGGTCGTGCTGGCGCTTTCGATGGCCGCGCTCGCCGAAGCCGTGCCCGCGGAGGCGACCGAGGCGCCCGCGGAGGCGGTCGAGGCGCCCGCGGAGCGGTCGTCGTGGCTCTCGGAGGCGTTTGAAAAGGTCGGCGAGTGGAAGTGGTACACGGTCGCGGTGCTCGTGGCGCTGGCGGCGTTCGCCCTGTTCATGACCGTCGGCGCGAAGAGGGCCCGCTGGAACGCGCGGGAGCTCGCGAGCGCCGCGATGTGCATCGCGATCGCGTTTGCGCTGTCGTCGATCCGCCTGTTCCGCGCGGCGCAGGGCGGCTCGATAACGCTGGTTTCGATGCTGCCGCTGATCCTCTATTCGATGGCGTTCGGGCCGATCAAGGGGATCATCGTCGGCTGCGCGTACGGGCTGTTGCAGCTGATTCAGGACCCGTATGTGATCCACCCGGTGCAGCTCTTGGTCGACTACCCGCTCGCGTTCGCGGCGGTCTCCCTGTGTTGCCTCTCGAAGCTGACGAAACTGCCCGCGCGCTGGCAGCTGCTCGTCGCCGTGCCGCTCGGCTACTTCGGGCGGTTCGCGATGGCCGTGCTCTCCGGCGTCGTGTTCTTCGCCGAGTACGCGGGCGAGGAGGGCGCGCTCGTGTACTCGGTCGGCTACAACCTCTCGTATCTCGGGCCGGAGGCGGTCCTCTGCGCGGCGCTGGCGCTCGTTCCGGGAATCTACAAACTCGTCGACGCGATGAAAAAGCGCGCGTAAACCGCTCGAAAGCGGCCGCTTCCACGCCGGAGGCGGTCGCTTTTTGCTTTACATTTGCGCTCCGAAGCGGTACAATATTCCGCGAGGGAGCGTGATGAAATGAAGCTGAACAACCGGCGGACGGTGGTCATCGGCCTCGCGTTTTTGTCGATTGCGGCGTTCTGGAACCTCTACGACAGCATCATTCCGCTGATCCTGCGGGACACCTTTCACTTGGGCGACGCCGCCGCCGGCTGGGTCATGGCGCTGGACAACATATTGGCGCTGTTCATGCTTCCGCTGTTCGGGAGATTCTCCGACCGCTCCGACACCCGCATCGGGCGGCGCATGCCCTACATCCTGTTCGGGACGGTCGCGGCGGTCGCGCTGATGCTCATGCTCTCGGTTCTCGACGCGCCCGGGAAGTTCGTTGCGTTCCTCGCGGTGCTGGCGCTCTTGCTCGTCGCGATGGGCACGTACCGCTCGCCGGCGGTCGCGCTGATGCCGGACGTGACGCCAAAACCCTTGCGCTCGAAGGGCAACGCGATCATCAACCTGATGGGCGCGCTCGGCGGCGTGTTCACGCTCGGCATGCTTCAGATACTGGTCATGAAGCGCGCGGACGGCTCGGCGAACTACTTCCCGGTGTTCGCCGCGGTCGGGGCGCTGATGCTCTTCTGCGCGGCCTTCGTCGCGCTCCGCGTGGACGAGAAGAAGCTCGCGGCCGAGGTGCCGGACGAGCCGGAGGAGGACATTTCCGGCCCGCGGCTGTCCGGCCCGGCGCTGAAGAGCCTGCTCTTGATCCTGTTCTCGGTCTTTTTCTGGTACATGGGCTACAACGCGGTCGTGACCGCCTATACGAAGTACTTCACAGCGAAGTGGGGCGACCTCGGCGGCGCGTCGCTGTGCCTGATGATCGCGACGATCGGCGCGGTCGTCAGCTACATCCCGATCGGCATGCTCTCGCAGCGCGTCGGCCGCAAGGCGGTGATCCTCTCGGGCGCGGGCATGCTGACCGCGTGCTTCTGCCTGATCAGCCAGATTCGCGCGTTTTCGCTCGCGGTCTACGCGGTATTCGTCGTGATCGGCGTCTCGTGGGCGGCGATCAACGTGAACTCCTACCCGATGGTCGTCGAATTGAGCAAGGGCTCGAACGTCGGCAGGTACACGGGCTTCTACTACACGTTCTCGATGGCCGCGCAGATCGTGACGCCGATCCTTTCCGGGTGGCTTCTCGAGCACGTCGGCTACCACACGCTGTTCCCGTACGCCGGGGTGATGGTCGGGACGTCGTTCTTCACGATGCTGGCCGTCCGCCACGGAGACAGCCTGCCCGACAGGCCCGCCACGGTGTTCGAGCACCTGGCGGCGGCGGACTGACATGGGCTGGCTCTGCATCGCCGGCGCGCTCGCGCTGCTTCTCGCGCTGTATGTGTTCATGACCGCGCCGGACCCGCGCAGGCGCGCGCGGGACCTGCCGCTGCTCTACGCGCACAGGGGTCTGCACGGCGCGGACGCGACCGAAAACGGCCTCGAGGCGTTCGAGCGCGCGTGCCGGGTGAAGCTGGGCATCGAGTTCGACGTGCGGTTCACGAGGGACGGCGAGGTCGTCGTCTTTCACGACGACGAGCTCGAGCGGATGTTCGGAAGCCCCGGGCGCGTCGACGAGCTGACGCTTGCCGAGCTCGGGGCGATCCCGCTGCCCGACGGCGGCTTTGTGCCGACGCTCGACGAGGTGCTTTCGCTCGTCGACGGGCGCGTGCCGCTTCTGATCGAGATCAAGAACTGCCGCAGGATCGCGAGGCTCTGCGCGGCCGTCCGGGAGAAGCTTCGGAACTATTCCGGCGCGTACGCGGTCGAGTCGTTCAACCCGCTGGCGCTTCGCTGGTTCAGGCGCCGCGCCCGCGAGGTATTGCGCGGCCAGCTCGTCGCGCATCAGGAGGAGTACATGGGCGTGACCGGCGCCGTCGCCGCGTTTCTCCTGTCGAGCCTGCTGACGAACTGCCTGTCGCGCCCGGACTTCGTCGCCTACGACCTGAACATGGCCAGGGACTTTTCGATCCGCGTGCAGCGCAAGGTCTACCGCTCGAAGCTCGCCGCGTGGACGGTGCGCACGCGCGCGGCGCTCAACTGGCTGATGCGGACCGGTCAGTCCGCCATTCTGGAAATCGAGATCGGGAAGGACCCGATCAGCGTTTTGGAGGGGGAGAGATATGTCTAAGGTTTACTTTGCATCGATGCGGCTCACGGGGGACGAGTGCATTGCGGACAAATTGAAGCGGCTGGTCCGCGCCGCGGGCATCGGGAAGATCGACTTTCGCGGAAAGTTCGTCGCCGTCAAGGTGCACTTCGGCGAGGAGGGGAACCTCGCGTTTCTGCGCGCGGACTACGCGCGCGCGGTGATCGAGGTGATCCAGTCGCTCGGCGGAAAGCCGTTTGTGACGGACGCGAACACGCTGTACGTCGGCTCGCGCAAGAACGCGCTCGACCAC
>MWAC01000177.1 GCA_002068815.1 Firmicutes bacterium ADurb.Bin467
GGCGGTGTTCGGGGATACCCCGGAAGCGGTCGACGCGTATTTTTCGCTGCGCCACCGCGACGAGGATATGCTCGTGTGGGCCGAGGACGGTCGGATCGGCGGCATGCTCTCGATGCTGCCGCTCAAGCTCGCGCTCGGCGAAAGGGAGTATCCGGCGCGCTACATCTACGCAGTCGCGACCGCGCTCGACAGGCGCGGCCGCGGCGTCGCGGGTCAATTGCTCGAGCGCGCGGGCGAGCGGATCGCCGAAAGGGGCGAGGCCGCGGCCGCATTGGTGCCGGCGTCCGAGAGCCTGTTCGGCTACTACGCGAAGCGCGGCTTTCGCACCGCGTTTTCGCTGAGCGTCGCCGACTTCGACGCGCGCGCGCTGCCGCCGCCCCCCGGCGGGGAAGTCGCCGGCTGTTCGGCCGGCGAATACGCGCGCATACGCGACCGCGCCTTCGCCGGGGGCGGCCTCTACGCGCGCTGGGACGAGCGGGCGGTCGGCTACGCGCTCCATGCGCTCGGCGACGGCGGCGCGGCGCGGCTTATGTTCGGCGGCGGCGAGGGAGCGGCCTGCTGGTCGCGCGCCGGCGGCACCGTGCTCGTGCGCGAGCTGGCGCTTGTCGGCATCGACGTCCCGTCGGCGCTCGCGCTGCTTAACCGGGAGCTCGGCGCATCCTCCTACCGCGTGCGGCTTCCGGCGGGCGCGATTCCGGGCGCGGAGGTCGCGCCGTTCGGCATGATCCGCTGGTACATCCCCGAGCCCGAGGTGGAAGCGCCGGGGTATCTCTCATTGGCGCTGGACTGACCGGGGGCGGCGAAAGCGCCGCCCCTTTTCCATTCCATTTCATTTTTACCGGATGCAGAACTGCCGGATGATGCCGCAGGCCATCACGTCGCCCATCGCGAGCGCCTCCGCCTGGATTTCGTCGTACAGCTCGATGCCGCGCTCGTATTGGCCGCTCAAGATCGCGACCGCCTCGTCCTCGGTCATGCGCAGGTGGTCGAACAGCAGCTTTCGCCACTCGCACTCGCTCCAGTTCGGATTGATGGAGGCCAAGAAGCACGCAATCTCCTCGGCGTTCTTATACCATCTCCTGCGCTGCACCTCCACCTCCTCGACGTCGCCGCACTTCGCCGCGTTCACAAGCTGCCCCGCGATCAGCAGGTGCTCTTCCAACAGCTGCCCGAACCGCGCCGCCGTTTGCTTTCCGTAGAACGGGCAGAGCGCCTCGGCAAAGTCGATCGGGTTTTGCAGAAGCCTCTGCGTCACATAGGGCAGATCCGGCAGGCAGAACGCCGTGCTGATCACAAAAAAGCGGGTCCAGAGCACATGCTCGATCCAGAGCCGCCGGAACGTGTTCAGGATTTTCACCTGTTCGCACGCCATACAGTTCCCTGATCCGTTTTCTTCCTGGGGAAACATCCTTACCCCTCCTTGGAGTCGGTCGTATTGCGCAAAGTGTCACTCCACCATATGGCGCGAATGCAAAACCTGTGCGTTTCAAAGCCCCCGCAAAGAATTTGGCGGAGCCTGCGGAAACTATTTCCACGCGCGCGGGCGTGTGCTATAATGTGCTCGAAGGAGGGGACGTGTGTGGAAAACGCGGCAATGAACGTGACTTGCCCAAGCTGCGGCGCGGCGCTTCGCTTTGACGGCAGAGAGCAGAAGCTCACCTGCGCCTCCTGCGGGACGGAATTCGCGCCCGAGGCGATGCGCGAGGCGGACGAGGCGATCCGCCAATCCAGGCGGGAATCCGAATCGAACTGGAATATCGGGGGGAACCGGGCGTGGTCCGAGGCCGAGCGGGAGCAGCTCAACGGCTATTCCTGCCCTTCCTGCGGCGCGACCATCGTCGCCGACGGCACGACCGCCGCGACCGAGTGCGTCTACTGCGGCAATTCGTCGATACTGCCCGCACGGCTTCAGGGGGATTTCCGACCGGACGCGATACTGCCGTTTGTCAAGACGAAGGAGGACGCGAAGGCCGCCTATCGGCAGCTGATCTCCGGAAAGCGGCTGCTCCCGAAGCTGTTTTCGCGCGAGGGGCGCATCGAGAAGATCACCGGCGTCTACGTGCCGTTCTGGATGTTCGACTGCCAGGCGGACGCAGACATCGCCTACCGCGCGACGCGCAGCCACGCGCACACCGAGGGCGACTACATCGTCACCGAGACCGACCACTACCTCGTCCGGCGCGGCGGCGACGTGCAGTTCGCGGGCGTGCCGGTCGACGGCTCCACGAAGTTCGCCGACGACCTGATGGACTCGATCGAGCCGTTCGACCACGCGAAGGAGGTCGCGTTCAGCGCCGCGTACCTGCCGGGATACCAGGCGGAGCGGTACGACGTGAACGCCGAGGCCGCGAAGCCCCGCGCGGACGAGCGCATCCGCCAGAGCGTGATCGACGGGTTCACCGGCACCGTCACCGGCTATTCGTCGGTCTCGATGGAGTCGGCGAGCGTTCGCATCGGCAGCGGGCGCGTCCGAAACGTGATGATCCCGGTCTGGATGCTGAACACGCGGTGGAAGGACAAGACGTACACGTTCGCGATGAACGGCCAGACGGGCAGGATCGTCGGAAACCTCCCGGTCGACGGCGGCCTCGCGCTCAAATGGGGGCTGGGCGTCTTCGGCGGCGCGTTCGTCGTCCTGACCGCCGCCGCCTTCGCGCTGATCGCAATGGGGGTGATGTAGATGAAGCGCGCGCTCATACTGTTACTCGCCTTCCTCGCGCTTTCGCTTCCGGCGCTCGCGGAGGGCCAGCCGCTCGTCGTCGACGGCGCGGGATTGCTCACGGATGTTGAAATCGAAAGCCTCTCCGCGGCGGCAGCGAGCCTCTCCGACGAATACGGCATGGACGTCGCCATCGTGACGACGAAGAGCCTCGGCAACAAGGCCGCGCTCGACTACGCGGCGGATTACTTCGACGACAACGGCTACGGCCGCGGCGCGCGGCGCGACGGCGTGATGCTGCTCTTGGCGACGGCCGACCGCGACTGGGCGATCCAGACGAGCGGCCGCGGAATCGGGGCGTTTACGGACTACGGGCAGAAGGTCCTCTCCGACGACATCCTGCGCTACTTCAAGCGCGACGACTACGCGGGCGGGTTCCGGCGATTCTTGAGCGACGCGGAGATCATCCTCCGGGGCTACGAGAGCGGCCGCCCTTACGACGTGAACCGCCCGCTCAGGCTTCAGCCGCCGCTTCAGCGGCTCCTTGCCGCGCTGCCCATCGCCGCGCTCATCTCCGCGGCGATCGCGGGCGTCGCGCTGTTCATCCTGAGCCGCGGCATGAAGACCGCGCGCCCGGCGTACGACGCCGACCGGTACGTGCGCGGCGGCGCGATCTCGGTGTCGCGCTCCGGGGACTACTTCCTCTACCGGACGCGCACGCGCGTGCACAGGCCGAGGCAGAGTTCCTCTTCCTCCGGAGGCGGGAGCTCGACGTTTAAGTCCTCCAGCGGCCGGACGCACGGCGGCAGCAGCGGAAAATACTAGCCTAACGAAAGGAACGGTTGCATATGGGACTTTTGAGAGCGGGAATCGGCGCGCTTTCCGGGGCGCTTGCGGACCAGTGGCGGGACTACTTTCACGCGGAGGCGCTCGGCGCGGACGTATTGTCGGTCAAGGCGACCAAGCGCATGAACCGGCGCTTCGGCGGCAGCCGCAACGCCGAGGACAACATCATTTCGAACGGCTCGATCGTCGCGGTCAACGAGGGCCAGTGCATGCTGATCGTCGATCAGGGCAAGATCGCCGAGATCTGCGCGGAGCCGGGCGAGTTCGTCTACGACACTTCGACCGAGCCGAGCATCTTCTTTGGCGGGCTGAACCGCGAGAACATCATGGCCGCGCTCTCGACGATCGGCCGGCGGTTCGCGTTCGGCGGGCAGGCGCCCAAGGACCAGCGCGTCTACTACATCAACACGAAGGAGATTCCGGGCAACAAGTACGGCACCCCGAACCCCGTGCCGTTCCGCGTCGTGGACAACAACGTCGGGCTCGACGTCGATATCTCGATCCGCTGCTTCGGCGAGTATTCCTACAAAATCGCAAACCCTGTGCTGTTCTACGCGAACGTCTCCGGAAACGTCGAGGATGCCTACACGCGCGACCAGATCGACGCGCAGCTCAAGACCGAGCTTTTGACCGCGCTGCAGCCCGCGTTCGCGCGCATCTCCGAGATGGGCATACGCTACAGCGCGCTGCCGGGCCACACGGCCGAGATCGCAAAGGCGCTGAACGACGCGCTCTCCGACAAGTGGGCGGGGCTTCGCGGCCTCTCGATCGTGTCCTTCGGCGTGAGCTCCGTGACCGCGTCGCCCGAGGACGAGCAGATGATCAAGGAGCTGCAGCGCAACGCGACGCTTCGCAACCCGAACATGGCGGCGGCGCACCTGGTCGGCGCACAGGCGCAGGCGATGCAGGACGCCGCGAAGAACGAGGGCGGCGCGTTCATGGGCTTCATGGGCATGAACGCCGCGCAGGGAACGGGCGGCGCGAGCGCGCAGGCGCTGTTTGGCATGGGCGCGCAGCAGCCCGCGCAGCCCGAGGCTCCCGCCCCGGATTCCTGGAAATGCGCGTGCGGGCAC
>MWAC01000178.1 GCA_002068815.1 Firmicutes bacterium ADurb.Bin467
GCTGACGCGATACAGCGTCCCCGTCATGCCGACGATCTCCTGGGCAAATCGCTCGCTCGTCACGCGCTCACCTCGCATTTGTTCGCCAATTCCAAACCCTCATTCGCCGCCGCGACGGTTCTTTTCGCGCGCCGCCGCGTCGCCCTCCGCTCAACGCAGCGCCGCTACGCCTCGCTCCGGCTCCTTGCCCCGCATCGAAAATCTCTCGCCGCTTTGGGCGAATTCATGTTTTCCATTGGTTTCTGTTCTTTGACCGGTCAACTATTAGACTCCGGCCGCCCGCGAACGGTTTTTGGAATCCCGAATTTTCCGCAATTGACAGAGTCCGGCAATTGTGGTACAGTAGATGCAATCTGAGGGGAGGGGGATCGATCATGGGATATTGCACAAACTGCGGGGCGAGCAACGCCTCCGGCAATTCCTTTTGCTGGAAGTGCGGCGGAGCCCTGACGGCGTCCGAGGCGGGAGAGGCACCCGCCCAGGAGAGTACTTTGGAGGCGCAGCCGGTCGAACCGGCCCAGCCCATCCGGCCGCAGCCGCAGCCGAACAGCTACGTCGCGCAGCCCGCGCCGGGATACCGCAAGCCCGCCGCGCCCTACAACGGGCTTTCGACGGCCGGCATGATCCTGGGCATCGTTTCGCTGGTGCTGTTCTGGTTTCCCTACATAACGATCGTGACGTCGATCATCGGGCTGATCTTCAGCATCCGCTCCCGTGCGAGGGCCTATCGCTTCTCGGCGGGCGGGCTCGCGATGAACATCATCGGGCTGGTGCTGGCGGTGATCTTCCTGTCCCTGTACGTCGCGGCCTGCTCGAGCGACCCGTACTTCAGCTGGTACTACAACTATTAATCCCCGCAAGCGATCGCCCGCCCCCCGATAGGAGGGCGGGCTCTTTGTTTGAGGGAATTAATCCTTCGGCTTCATCGTCGGGAACAGCAGCACGTCGCGGATCGACGCGGAGTCGGTCAGCAGCATCACGAGGCGGTCGACCCCGAAGCCGATTCCGCCGGTCGGCGGCATGCCGTACTCGAGCGAGGTCACGAAGTCCTCGTCGACCGACGCGTTCGCGCCCTGCGCGCGCTTCTGCGCGACCTGCTTTTCGAAGCGCCGGCGCTGGTCGATCGGGTCGTTCAGCTCCGAGAACGCGTTCGCGAACTCGCTGGCCGTGATAAAGAGCTCGAACCGCTCGGTGAAGTCGGGGTCGTCGGGCTTGCGCTTCGCGAGCGGCGAGATCTCGATCGGGTGGTCGTAGATGAACGTCGGCTGGATCAGGTGCTCCTCGGCGCGCTCCTCGAACAAGAGGCTCAGGCACTCGCCGCGGGTGAAGTCCTTGCCAGGCTCGAGCCCCAGCGCCCTGCACGCCGCGCGCGCATCCGCGTCGGAGCTCCATCCGTCGAAGTCGATGCCGGTGAAGCGCCGGACGGCCTCCTTCATCGACATCCGCGCCCACGCACCGCCCATGTGGATGATCTCGCCCTGATAGGGGACGTCGGTCGTCCCGAGCACGCGCATGGCGACGTACTTGAACAGGTCCTCGATCAGGTCCATGATGCCGCGGTAGTCGGTGAACGCCTGATAGAGCTCGACCGTCGTGAACTCGGGGTTGTGGCGCGTGTCCATGCCCTCGTTGCGGAAGATGCGGCCGACCTCGTATACGCGCTCGAGCCCGCCGACGATCAGCCTCTTCAAGTGAAGCTCCGTCTCGATGCGCAGGAACATGTCGATGTCGAGCGCGTTGTGATGCGTGACGAACGGCCGGGCCGCCGCGCCGATCTCGAGGGTGCCGAGCACCGGCGTGTCGACCTCGAGGAAGCCGTTGGAATCGAGGTACTCGCGGATCGCCTTGATGATCTTCGAGCGCGCGACAAAGGTCTTGCGCACGTCCGGGTTCACGATCATGTCCAGATACCGCTGGCGATAGCGCAGGTCGGTGTCCTTGAGGCCGTGGAACTTCTCCGGCAGCGGGTGCAGGCACTTCGTGAGCAGCGTGACCTCCCTGGCGTGCACGGACACCTCGCCCAGGCGCGTGCGGAACACCGTGCCGCGGACGCCGATCACGTCGCCCAGGTCGCAGTCCTTGAACCGCTCGTAGGCGCCGTCGCCGACGTCGTCCATCCTGACGTAGACCTGTATCTGGCCGTCGCGGTCGAGGAGATGCGCGAAGCTCGCCTTGCCCATCACGCGGCGCGACATCATGCGCCCGGCGACGGTCACTTCCGCCCCCTCGAGCGCGGCGAAATTTTCGAGAATCTGGGCCGAGCGGTGCGTCTGGTCGAAGCGCGTCAGCCGGTACGGGCTCATGCCGTCCTGTTCGAGCGCCCGGAGCTTGTCCAAGCGTATGCGGTTCTGTTCGGACACTTCCTGTCGGAAATCTTCGGACATGCGGGAATTCCTCCTATGTTTGATGGATCGGTCAGCGCCTCGTGATCTCGAGAATTTTGAGGCGGAGCGCGCCGGTGGGCGTCTGGGCCTCGACCGTATCGCCGACGCGCGCGCCCATCAGCGCCTTGCCGATCGGGGATTCGCCGGAGATGTAAAGCCTCGCCGGGTCGGTCTCGGTGAAGCCGACCAGCGTATAGGTGTCTTCCTCGTTGTACTTCATGTCGAGGACCCTGACGGCGTGCCCGATGGCCACCGAGTCGGTCGACAGATGGCTGTCGTCGACGAAGACGGCGGTCTTGAGCGTGTTCTCCACCTCGGCGAGCCGGCCGTAAACGCGCGCCTCGGCGTTCTTCGCCTCGGCGTACTCCGCGTTCTCGCTCAGGTCCCCGTGGCCGCGGGCCAGCTTGATCTCCTCGGCCACCTGCAGCTTGGCCAGGCGCAGCTCCTCGAGTTCCCTCTCCAGATTGCGCTTGTCCGTCATCGTAAGGACGCGCTGCTCAACATCGTTGGACATCTTTATACCCTCCCGGATCATTTTGTGACAAAAATAGCAGAAACCGACACTGCACCTCTTCCGTGCAGTGCCTGTTTCGTCTGCCCCATTATACACCCGCCGCCCGGCCTTGTCAAGCGGTTCGGCGTCAAACGAGGCAGATCAGAGCGGATAGGCGGTCCGCCCCGGAAGAAGTTCGGCCCGATACCTCTTTGCGATCTCCCGCGCCGCCGCGAGGTCCATGTCGAGGTGGTTTCCGCAGTCGCTCGCGGACGCGCCGGGGATATCGCCCTCGAATTCCCCGATGAATTCGAGCATCCCGCGGACGAGCTCGAGCACATCCGCCGGCGCAAGCTCCCCC
>MWAC01000179.1 GCA_002068815.1 Firmicutes bacterium ADurb.Bin467
GTAGCCGCCGCTCGCGTCCGCGGCGGGCGTCTTGAGCGCGAGCGCCTCCAAAGCGGGCAGCACGCGCAGCGCCATCGTGCCCGGGACGCCGTTGTACGCGGTCGCGGAGATCGTCGCGTCGCCCGGGGAGACCCCGATCACGACGCCCGTCGCCTCGCCGACCGACGCGATCCCGGGATCGCCGCTCGAGAAGCGAATCGCGCCCGCGGAGCCCTCGTTGACTGCCGCAGACAGCTTCAATGTGTCGCCCTTGCAGATCACCGCGGCGGAGGGGGACACGGCGACGCCGGTGGGCTCGGGGCGGACGGTCAGCACGGCGGGCGTTTTTACGTTGTTCTTGCCGTTGTAGGTCGTCGCGATGATGTTCGCGGTGCCCGGCGCGACGGCGATCACGCGGTTTCCCTCGACGCGCGCGACGGCCTCGTTGTCCGAGCGGACGTCGACGCGGCCGGCGCTGCCGGACGGGAGCTTCGCGATCCACGCCGCCTCCTCGCGCTCGCCGAGCACATTCCGCTCGAGCGTCAGGGACACCGACGACGGCGCGTTCCCGACCCATATCTTCAGCGCGGTCTGCTTCTTGTTGTGCGCCTTCGCGTAGACGGTCGCGCTGCCGGCCCTCTTTCCGGTCACGACGCCGTCCGCGCCGACGGTCACGTACTTCGTGTTGCTCGACCAATAGACGATGGTCGCCTTCGCGTCCGCCGGGTCGAGCGCCGTCGCGAGCTGCACCCGTTCGCCGACGCCGACCGACCCGCGCCCGTTCGACAGCGACAGCCGGACGGCCGTCGGCGCGGGGAAGACGGTCACGGCGCACGAGGATTCGTGCCCGTTGAAGGTCCTGACGGTGACGAGCGCCGTGCCGACCGAGACGGCAGTGACCCTGCCGGTCTTCAAATCGACCTTCGCGATCTCCGGCTTGTCGGAGGTGAATTCGCACGCGCCGGCGCTTCCCGGCGTGAGCGCGGCCTTGAGCGTCGCGCCGTCGCCGACGCCGAGCGCCAGCTCCGCCCGGTCGAGCGACACGCCCTCCGGCGCGGGCAGCACGGTCAGCGTCGCGGTCTTTTTCTTCCAGTTGTACGTCCAGACGGCGATGGTCGACTTGCCGGGCGCGACCGCGCGGACGGCGCTCCCCTCGATGACGGCGCTGCCCGGATTCGACGATTCGAACCAGCAGCCGCCCGCGGTGCCGCTCGGGAGCGCCGCGCCGAGCGCCATGACCTCGCCGACGCCGAGCGTCAAGCGGTCGGCGCGGAGCGACACGGAGCGGGGTGCCTTTTTGACCGTGATCTTCAGGCTGGCCTTGACCTTGTTGTGCGCCATCGCGTAGACGGTCGCGGAGCCGACCCGACGGCCGTAGACGGTGCCGTCCGCGCCGACGGTCACGTAGCGCGTGTTGCTCGACCAGTAGGTAAACGTCGCTTCGCTGCCCGGGTCGATCGCGGGCGTCAGCCGCATCTTCTCGTACAGCCCGATCGTCCCGCGGCCGCCCGGCGCCGAGAGCGAGAGCTTCGTCGGCGCGGGGGCGACGGTCACGGCGCAGGAGGCCGCCTTTTCATTGAAGGTTTTGACGGTGACGACCGCCGCGCCGACCGAGACGGCGGTGACCTTGCCGGTCTTCGGGTCGACCTTCGCGACGGCTTCGTTGTCCGAGGAAAACGCGTACGCGCCGGCGCTTCCCGGCGTGATCGCGGCCTTCAGCGCCTTGCTGTCGCCGACGCCGAGCGTCCATTCCGTCGGGTCGAGCGACACGCTCTCCGGCGCGGGCAGCACGGTCAGCTTGAACGGCTTTTTCGCGGTGGTTTTTCCGTTGTAGGTCGTGACGGTAAGGTAGGCAATGCCCGGCTTGAGCGCGGTGACGGCATTTGCGTCGATGGCCGCGACGGTCGGGTCGGAGGAGAAGAACGTGCAGCGGCCCGCGGAGCCGCTCGAGAGCGCCGCGCCGAGCGGCATGACCTCGCCGACGCCGAGCGTCGAGCGGCTGGCGACAAGCGACACCGAGGTCGGCGCCTTCTTGACGGTTACGGACACCGTCGCCGAGGCCCCGCCCGCGTCCCGAATCGCGATGGTCGCCGTGCCGGTCTTTTTCGCGGCGACGGTTCCGAGGGCGTCGACGGTCGCGACGCCCTTATTGTTCGAATCGTAGCTGAGCTCCGGCACCGAGCCCTCGGGCAGCGCCGAGACCGCGAGCGCGTACGACTCCCCGAGGCCGAGCGCGACGGAGGCAGACGCCGGGGCGATCGAGGCGACGGGCGGGACGGCCGCGACGACCGTTTCGGACGCGTCGGCCGGGGTGTTGAAGATATCGTCGTCGTCCCAAACCATCGCCAGACAGCGGTATTCGCCCGCCTCGGCCGCGGCGATTGTCAGCGTCACCGGCTCGCCGGCGGTGTCGAAATCCCGCTCCGCGACGTTCGCCCACGTGCCGTCCGGCTGCTTTTTGTCCACGGCGGCCTCGATCGCGTACGGCGCGCGCCCGTCGGCCGGCGAAATCGTCCACTTGAGCTCCCCGCCGACCGGAACGCGCTCCGCGGCGCGGACGACCGACAGCGCCACCGGGGAGACGGCGGGCCCGTCGACCTCGATGCGCGCGGCGGGATCGTCGTCGGACGCGTAGATGCCGGACGCGCAGCGGACCTCGACAAAGCACCCGTAGCGCGCCGCGTCCTCCGCGACGTGCGTGAAGGTCGCGGTCTCGCCGCCGGAGGTCGCGGTTTGGACGGGGTAGTCCTTCTCCGCGCCGTTCGGATACTCCTTGAACAGAGAAAATCGGATTTCGTAGGGCGCCTCGCCGCCGGACGGCGCGACCGTCCACGAGAGCGTGTCGCCCGCGTGCGCGGAGGCGGCGCCGACCGAGACCGCCGCGGAGACCGGCTCAGGGAGCGGGGGCTCCCCGTCCCCGAGCGGCGTGTTGAGCCCAAGCGGGGCGTCGGGCGGAAGCTCCTCGAGCGGCGGCTCCGCGGGGGGCGTCGGAGTCCCCTCCGGGGGAGGGGTGATCTCCGGGACGGGCGTCTCGGTTGCTTCCGGAACGGGCGTCTCGGTCGCTTCGGGAACGGGCGTCTCGGTCGCTTCGGGAACGGGCGTCTCGGTCGCTTCGGGAACGGGCGTTTCCGTGGCTTCGGGAACGGGCGTTTCCGTGGCTTCGGGAACGGGCGTTTCGGTTGCTTCCGGAACGGGCGTCTCGGTCGCCTCGGGCGCGGGCGTCTCGGTGGCTTCCGGCGCCGCGGTCGGGGGAATGACCTCCGTCTCCGCCGAGAGCGCGCCCGGCGGCGCGAAGGAGAGCAGCATTGCCAGGCACAGAAGAGCGATCCCGAGGCGGCGGAGCAGAGCGCGCATGCGAAAATTTCCCCCTTTGCGATGGAGATGACAGGGCCATTAATAATATGTTACCATTCCATGTTCGGGATGTCAATGGAAACGCGGAAAAAATTCCCTCCTTTTTTTCGGGAGGGAACGCGGTTCCGGCGCAGGCGGTCAGTCGCGGACGATCACCGCGGCGAGCACGAGCTCGTCGCTTCCGACGCACTCGACCGAGTGGCCGTGGCCGGAGAACGTCGCCATCGAGTCCCCCGCCTCGACGAACACCTCGCGGTCGTCGTCCATCACGCGGCCCTTGCCCTTGAGGAACAGGAACAGCTCCGTCTCGTTCTCGTGGACGTGGAAGCCGATCGACGAGCCCGGCGCGAGCCGTATCTCCGAGAACAGCCTGAGGTTCTTCGGAAGCTCCTTCGAGACGGGCGTCAACAGCGCCGCGCCGTTCCCCCCGCGCATATTCTCGCGGCGGTCGGTTGCGCGCTCCGTTTTACGGGTAATCATAATGCAACACCTCCAAGGAAGTCGTTCTTCCGGAATTATACCATTTCCCGGCTCCGGCATCAACGATTTTTACAAAAATACCGGGAAATGTGCGAAAAGGTGTGCTATAATGTGCGCGTCGGCATTCGCAGGAAGCCGAACAGGGAACCCCCGGGTCTTACACATTCGTAGGGTATCGAAAATCGAACTCGAACGGAGGAAATCGCCATGAAGAACGCATTTTCCGTAACCCGCCTGACGAGGCTGGCGTTGTTCGTCGCGCTGACGCTTCTCTTGGGCCTGACGCCGCTGGGCCTGATCCGGATCGGCCCGCTGAACCTGACGCTCCTGTTTCTGCCGGTCGTCGCGGGCACGCTGTCGCTCGGCCTCCTCGAGGGTCTGGTGCTGGGCTTCTGCTTCGGCGCGATCAGCGCGGCCAGCGCGTTCGGCGCGAGCCCGTCGGTGCTCGCGTCGATGACGGTGTCCGCGAGCCCCTTCTGGGCGCTCGTGATGTGCTTCGCGCCGAGGCTTCTGATCCCGATCGACGTATATTTCGCGCACAGGGCGCTGAAATCGCGCAGGTTCGCGCTCCCGGTCGCGGCGGCGGCCGGCACTTTGACCAATACCGTGTTCTACCTCGGCACGATGCTCCTGATCTTCGCCGGGGCGGGGCTCGACACGGGCCGCGTGCTCGCGGTGATCTTCGGGCTCGGCGGCGTCGGCGCGCTCTGCGAGACGCTGCTGTGCGCGCTGGTCGTGCCGCCGATCGTGCTGGCGCTGCGCAAGGTGGATAAAAAGAGCAAGGGATGATTTCATGATACTGGCGCTGGACATCGGCAACACCAACATCAAGGCCGCGCTGTTCGAGGGCCTCGAGGACCGCACGTACTTCCGCATCGCCAGCGACCGCAACAAATCGTCCGACGAGTACGGCGTGCTGTTTCTGAGCATGCTGCGGCACGCGGGCTATGGGGCGGACGACGTGACGGGCATCGTGTTCTCCTCGGTCGTTCCCACGATCAACTTCACGATCGAGCACATGTGCCGCAACTACTTCGGCGTCGAGCCGATGAGCGTGCAGCCGGGCATCAAGACCGGCATCAACATCAGGTACGAAAACCCGCGCGAGCTCGGAAGCGACCGCATCGCAAACGCCGTGGCCGCCTACGAGCTCTACGGCGGGCCCTGCATCACGATCGACTTCGGCACCGCGACGTCCTTCGGCGCGATCTCGGCCAGGGGCGAGTTTTTGGGCGGCGCGATCTGCCCGGGGCTCAAGCTCGCGGCCGAGGCGCTGACCGAGCGCACCGCGAAGCTGCCGCGGTTTGAGCTGCAGAGGCCCGAGGCGGCGATCGGCCGGACGACGATCGCAAACCTCCAGTCCGGCATCGTGTTCGGCTACATCGGCCAGGTCAGCTACCTGGTCGAGCGCATCCGCCGCGAGCTGGGCGCTCCGGACGCAAAGGTCATCGCGACCGGGGGCCTCGCGCTTTTGATCGCCGGGGATTCCAACGTCATCAACGTGCTCGACGGACTGCTTACGCTGAAAGGACTGTGCCTGATCTATGGAAAAAACGCAGGGTAGAACCTTTTCCCGCCGGATCGACACCCCGGTCGGGCCGATGACGCTCGTCTCGGACGGCGAGGCGCTTCTGCGCGCGGACTTCGGCGGAGCCCCGGCCGCGGACGCGTGCCCGGTGCTCGACCTCGCCGAGCGCGAGCTCCGGGAGTACTTCGAGGGAAACCGGCGCGAATTCAGCGTGCCTCTGAAGCCGGTCGGCACGCCGTTTCAGCTTCGCGTTTGGGAGGCGCTCCGGGCGATCCCGTACGGCGAGACGAGGAGCTATCAGGACGTCGCGCGCGCGGTCGGA
>MWAC01000180.1 GCA_002068815.1 Firmicutes bacterium ADurb.Bin467
TACAGCCTGCGGTCGAGCGACCAGATGCGGTCGGTGAAGCCGCCGGGCTTGATCATGTTGAGCTCGCGCTGCATCTCGAACATGCGCGCGTCGAGCAGGTCCAGCACGTGCAGCACCTCCGCCTCCGGGAACATCGGCCGGCGCGGGCTTCCGTACTCGGGCAGGTCGTGGTGGGCGAGGATCATGTGCTGCAAAAGCAGCGTCAGCTCCGGCCGGACGTTCAATTCCTTCGCGGCGCGGTCCATCTCCATGACGCCCATCACGAGGTGGCCGAGCAGCTGGCCCTCGCGCGTGTAGTCGCTGACCATGCCGATCTCGTCGGCGTTGAGCTCGGTGATCTTGCACAGGTCGTGGAGGATCACGCCGGCGGCGAGCAGGTCCGCGTCGAGCGTCGGGTAGATCTGGCAGACGGCCTTCGCCGCACGCAGCATCGTCGTGATGTGATGCAGAAGCCCCGCGCGCTCGGCGTGGTGGAGCTTCTGCGCGGCGGGGTAGTAGAGCAGCTTGTCGCCCGCCTCCTCGAGCCTCTTGAGCACCAGCGCCTTCAATTCCCTGTCGACGATCGCGTCCGCGCGGTTCAGGATGAAGTCCATCATGTCGCCCGCGGGCTCCGGCGCGCAGGGCGCGAGCGCGGCCATGTCGTAGTCGTCGTCCTCGCCGGCCACGCGCAGCTTGTCGACGCGCAGTTGGGGCTTCCCGTTGTATTCGAGCATCATGCCGCGCACGCGCAGCACCTCCGCCGGCGCCGGCGCGGGCGTCAGCGCGTCCCACATCTTGGCGTTGACCTCGCCGGAGATGTCCGTCAGCGTCAAATCCAGGTACTTGCTGCCGTTGGACGACGCGCGCTGCGCCGCCGCGCGGGTCAGCAGGTAGCCGTCGAACACCTGCCCCTTGATCATCGATGCGAGCTGCGGTTGCGGTTTCATGTGCCCTCCTTGCCAAGCGACGGATCGAGCGTCAGGATCGCGTGCGCGTAGATCTCCGCCGCGCGGATCAGGCTCGGGATGTGCAGGTACTCGTCCGGCGCGTGCGCGCCGCCGTGCGCCTCGGGGAGCCCGTCCGGTCGCGGCTGCTCGCCGGGGAACGATATGCCGAACGTGACCGCGTTCTCAAGCTCGCGCGCGTAGGTGTTGCCGCCGGTCGTGTACGGCCCGGCGGGGTCGCCGGTCGCGTCGAAGTACGCCCTCTGCAGCGCCTCGACGCGCGGGTCGTCCTTGGGCATGTAGACCGGGCGCGTCGCGCGGAAGTCCCGCGGCGAAAGCCCGAGGCCCCGCGCGAAGCGGTGGAGCGCCGCCGTGTCGCGCTCGCCGTCGCCGTTGAGCGACAGCCGCGAGTCGACCGAGAACGACAAAAGCCCGTTTTCCGTCCGCGCGAGGCCGACGACCATCGTCGTGCGCCCGGTGTCCGGGTCCTCGGAGGCGATGCCGGCGGCCTCGCCGTAGATGTCCCCGGAGAGCGCCTTCACCGCGGCCATCGCGCGCGCGGACGCCTCCGAGAGCGCCCCGGATTCCAGGAGCGCCGCCGAGAGCTTGTGGATCGCGCTGACGCCGTCCGCGGGCCTGGCCGCGTGCGACGCGACGCCGCGCGCGACGACGCGCGTCAGACCGCTTTCCTCCGAGACCTCGAGGCCCGGGAGATTCGAAAGCGGGACGCCCTTGAGAAGCGCGGTTGCCCGCGGCGGCACCATGTTGAACACCTCGCCGCCGCCGAATTCGACGATGTCCTCGCCGAGCGATATGTCGAACATCCCCTGCAGCGAGCCCTTCTGCGCGTAGTTCGCGGGGAACATGCTGTCCGGAATCAGCGAGAGCACCGGCCGCGGGGCGGATTTCGCGAAGTGCCGGATGTCGGTCATGCCGGTCTCCTCGGCGCAACCCATGACGACGCGCAGCCCATGCCTGAGCGGTATCTCGAGCTCGCGGAACATGCGCATAAGGTACAGCCCCATCGCGACCGCGCTCTTGTTGTCCGAAACGCCGCGCCCGATCAGAAAATCGCCGGCGCGGGTCGCCGCGTAGGGCGGGTAGATCCACTGGTCGCCCTCGGGCACGACGTCGAGGTGGCCGATGATGGCGATCGCGTTTTCGCCGTCGCCGAGCACCGCGCTCCCGCAGTAGCCGTCGTGGTCCTCGGTTTCAAAGCCCATCTCCCGGGCGCGGTTCAGCGCGAAATCGAGCATCCGCCGGCACTCCGGGCCGTAGGGCGCCTTGTCCGCTTTGAGGTCCTCGCGGCAGACCGAGCGAATGCGCGCGAACGAGCGCAGGTCCTCGACCATTTCCTCCGCGTGCGCGCGCAGCCAGACGGATACGCGCGTGCGAACATCCTGCATAGTTTTCCCTCTCCTTGCGATGAAAATGCCGTCTTTCCCCATTATATCGGAACGGGCCGGCAGATGCAATTGCTTTTCGCGCGAAATTGTGGTATCATAGCCTGAAACGGAGGTGTTTCTATGAAGCGAATTGCGGCGATACTCGCGTGCGCGCTGCTTATTTTCCAGGTTGCGTCGGCGGTTGGCGCGATCGGCAGCTTCTCGTTCGCGCTCCCCGAGGGCTTCGAGCTCGTCGAGGGCGAGGCGCTCGAGGGCTACCGGCAGGCCGCGGCGGCCGACGCCGGCGGCGCGTTCGACGGCGAGGTGCTGCTCGCGCGAAGCGGCGAAAAGAGCGTCAGCGTCGTGGCCGAGCCAAGCGGCGCTTCGGACGCGCAGCAGGCGGCCGAGGCGATCGTCAAGGAGTACGCGAAGTACATCCCCGGGTTTGAGAGCGTCGTTCCGGAGGCGGTCGAGGCCGCGGGCCGCGCGTTTGTGCGGCTGCGCTTCGCGGTCGACGGCGACGTCGCCCAGCAGTATTTCCTGGCGGACGGCGGCACGCTCTATGTGCTGACGTTCATGGGCATGGAGGACGCGGAGGCCGAGGCCGCGCTGCCGGGATTCGCCTCCCAAGCCCAGTAACCCCAAAAAAACGCGCGGGGCCAAGCGGCCCCGCGCTTGTTTTTGGGAATCAGCGGAGCAGCACGACGATGAACTGCGATGCCAGCACGACCGCGACGAGCGCGACGGGGTAGGTCGCGGCGTAGGCGCTTGCGACGTCGTCGGTGCCCGCGACCTGGATCAATGTCCCCAGCGCCGGCGTCGAGGTCATGCCACCGGTGATCGAGCCCAGGTTGTTCAGCAGGCTCAGCTTCAAAGACTTCGCCGCGAGGAAGTAGCCGACGATCATCGGAAGGATCGTGATGATCGCGCCGTAGACGAAGAGCATCGCGCCCTCCTCCTGCAGCTTGCTCACGAAGCTCTTGCCGCCCTCGGTGCCCGCGCCGATCAGAAACAGCATCAGCCCCAATTCCCGGAACGTCTCGAGCGCGGATTTCTTCACGCGCAGGTCGATCGGGCCGATGTGCCCGAAGTGGCCGAAGATGAGCGCGGTGATCAGCGGTCCGCCGGTCGTCCCGAGCGAGAACTGCGCGCCGCCGCCCAGCGGCACCGTCACGCTGCCAAGCAGGATTCCCAGCACCACGACCAGCGCGAACGAGAAGAAGCCCTCGCGGTCGAGCAATTTCAGCTTCCCGCGGATCGGCTTGACCTCGGTGGGATTCGCGGCCCGGAAGCTCTCGAGCTCCTTCTTCATGTCCACGCGCAGAATCTTGGGCATCAGCTGCACGAACAGCACGACGCCCACGACGCCGAACGGGTACGCGATCGCGTAGCCGACGGTCACGAGGTCCTTGAGGTTCCCCGCCGCGTCCATCGCCGCCGACAGGCCCGGCGTCGTCGTCAGCGCCCCCGTCATCAGCCCCGCCGCGAGCTCCGGCTCGATGCCCGCGATTTTGATGATCGCCCAGGTCGAGACCGCGCCGACCAGGATGATCAAAAAGCCCAGCAGTATGTAGTTCCTCGCGTTCTGCTTGAAGTTGCGGAAGAACTTCGGCCCCGCGATGAAGCCGACCGACGTCACGAACAGCGCGAGCCCGAGGTTGCGCACGACCGCGGGCATGACGCAGCCGTAGTGCCCGAACACGAGCGCGACCAACAGCACGCCCGCGGTGCCGAGCTCGATCCCCGCGATCCGGATGCCGCCGATCAGGTAGCCGAGCGCCGCGATCAGAAAGATCGCCAGCAACGGGTTGAGTCCGGAGATGAATTCCGCCATACAATCCCCCTCCAAATTCCTATATCCATCTTATTATATGGAATAATCGTCCACTTGGCAAGACCGAAATTCTGAAGGATAACCGCCAGAATTAACATATATATTCGCGCGGGCGCGTAAAATGAATATTTTGGGTCAAAATCGGTTGAAATCCGCGCTTGGACATGCTATACTGGGGGCGCGTGGAACGGGTTTTCGAACGGCGGCGAGGAGGAGCGGAAATGGCACAAAAAAGCAATCCCTTTGAGAACTACAAGGCGGTGCTCGACAAGGCGGCGGAGCTGCTGGGGCTCCAGCAAAAGGACTACATCGCGCTCAAATATCCGGAGCGGTCGCTGCGCGTGTCGCTGCCCATCAAGATGGACAACGGCGACGTGCGCGTGTTCGAGGGCTTCCGCGTGCAGCACTCGAGCTCGCGCGGCCCCTGCAAGGGCGGCATACGCTACCATCAGGACGTCGACGAGGACGAGGTAAAGGCGCTCGCCGCGTGGATGACGATGAAGTGCGCGGTCGTGAACATCCCGTACGGCGGCGCGAAGGGCGGCATACAGGTCGATCCGCGCGAGTTGAGCAAGGACGAGC
>MWAC01000181.1 GCA_002068815.1 Firmicutes bacterium ADurb.Bin467
GAACTTGATCATGATCGGCGGGCCGCAGACGAGCACGGTCTTGTTCGCGTCGAAGCCCAATTCCCTGACGTAGGTCGGCACGAACGCGACGTGGCCGTCCCAGCCCTCCTGCGGCTTATCGATCGTCAGGTGCACGTCGACGCCCGGCGCGCCCATCCATTCGTTTTTGATGATGCCGATGTCGACGAGGTCGTCCGCCGAGCGCGCGCCGTAGACGATGTCGACGTGGCCGTAGTTTTCGCGGTGATCGAGCACATAGTCGATGACCGACCGGAGCGGCGCGAGGCCGATGCCGCCCGCGATGAACAGCAAATCCTTGCCTTTCAACTCGCCCTCGACCGGGAAGCCGTTCCCGTACGGGCCGCGCACGGCAATCTGCCGGCCGACGTCCATCTGGTGCAGCCAGTCGGTCAGGCAGCCGCACTTCTTGATGGAAAACTCCATGTACCGCGTCACGGTCGGAGACGTCGTGATCGAGAACATCGCCTCGCCGACGCCCGGGATCGACAGCATCGCGCACTGGCCGGGCATGTGCGAAAAGCACACCCCCTCGCCGGTGTCCGCGCGCACGACGCGGAAGGTCTTGACGTCCGGCGTGTCGCGGCGGATGTCGGTCACGACTCCGATCGCCGGGATCAGCGCGTCGCGTGTCATATGTGCTTCCCTCCCAGCGCGCGGATGACCTTTGCGATGTTCACGTGCATCGGGCACTTCCCGACGCACCGGCCGCAGCCGACGCAGGCGTAGATTCCGTCGTTGTTCGCCGGGAAGTACGACAGCTTGTGCATGAACCGCTGGCGGAACCGCTCGAGCTGCGTCCTGCGCGGGTTGCCGTGCGCCATCAGCGTGAAGTCCGAGAACATGCAAGAGTCCCAGCAGCGGAACCGCTGGATGCCCGAGCCGGTATCGAAGTCGCGTATGTCGTAGCACTGGCAGGTCGGGCACACATACGTGCACGCGCCGCAGCCCAGGCACGCCTTCGAGAGCGCCTTCCACTCGGGGGCGTTGAACATCTCCATCATGTGATCGCCGTCGAGCCCGGTCAGGTCGAGGTCGGCGAGCGGGTTCTGCGCCATCTTCGCGCGCGCGTCGGCTTTCGCGGCGTCGAGCGCATTGTCGTCGACCTCTTCCCCGTCGAGTTCTTTCAGCAACGCCTCGCCCTTTTCGGTCATGGCCTTCAGATAGAGCTCGCCGTCGAGCACCCACGCGCGTGCGTCGCCCTCCGGCTCGGCGAGGTCGATCCCGAACACCGGGCAGAAGCAGCTTTCAGCAAGCGGCCCCGGGCAGCCGAGCGCCACGACCGTGCCGGCGCTCCTTCTGGCCTGATACCATGTATCCACGGGACCTTCCAGGAACACGCGGTCGAGGATTGCGAAGCTCCGGGCGTCGCACGCGCGCACGCCGAACAGCACGAACATGTCGTCCGGAACCGCCGCGGGCTCGACCTCGATCGCCTTCCCGCGCATTTGAAACACCATCAGGTCCTCCGACTGCGGGAAGAACAGCCCCTTCGCGGAGCGGGAGGTCAGCGTTTCAAGATCGACGTCCGCGCCCGGCTCCCAGAGCCCGAAATCGACGACCCCCGCCCTCCGGATCGGGGCGAACAGCTTCCGGCGCTCGGCGATCCGGAAAAGCCTGTCCAGATGCAGCTTCAACATGCTATGCCTCCCCATCGCTCGCCCGGTAGTCGATCAGCGGCGAGCGGCCGCCGGCCTCGTACCCGCCGTAGAGCTCGCCGATGTCCTTGATGATCTTGCGGTTCAGAAGGTGCAGCGGTATCCCCTGCGGGCAGGCGCGCGAGCACTCGCCGCAGTCCGTGCAGCGCCCGGCGACGTGGAACGCGCGCACGATGTGGAACTGGCTGTCCTCGAACGGGTCGGCGCTCGCCTTCGAGGAGACGCCAGAGTCCGGGTTGTCGAACACGCACTGGTTGCACGAGCACGCCGGGCAGATGTTGCGGCAGGCGTTGCAGCGGATGCACTTCGAGAGCTCGCTGCGAAAGAACAGGAACCGCTCGTCGCCGGACATCTGTTCGATTCTGCAGACGTCCGCGAAGCGGTCGCCGTCCGGGACTTTGCGGCACTCCTCGTCGTCGATCGCCTCGTCGAACACCGGGAAGTCCTTGCCCCGGCAGGTCTCGCACTTGAGCAAAAGCCCGTCCCTGCCGCGCATGCCTGTGCAGCCCGCGCCGAGGATGTAGACCTTCTCCCGGTCGACGCGGTACTCCCGGAGCAGCAGGTTCAGGCTCCGCGCGTCGCAGGGTTTCAGGATCGCGAGCGTCCTGCCCTCGAGCTTCGACAGCGCGATCAATTCCTTCGACAGGTTCGGCCCGCAATATTCGTCGTAGACGAGCTTCTCCAATTGCTCCGCGGTCTCGTAAAGCGCCGGGATGCGCTCGTGCTGAAACTCGCCGCGCTCCCAGCCCAGCACGCGGCGGACCTCGCCCGAAAAAAACAGCTCCTTCGCGCGCGCGATGACCCTCTCGGCTACGGTTTGCATCGTAAATCCCCCAGCTTCACATTCTCGCCGAGCGCCTTGACCGCGCCGGCGAATTCGTTCATGACGAGCGCGAACTTCGCGCCCTCGGCGGCCGACACCCACTCGACGCGCACGCGCTGCCGGTCGATGCCCATGAACTCGAGCAGCCGAAACAGCACGGTCATCCTGCGGCGCGCGTAGTAGTTGCCGGTCGTGTAGTGGCAATCGCCCGGGTGGCAGCCGCAAATAATCACGCCATCCGCGCCGCGCTGGAACGCACGGAGTATGAACAGCGGGTTCACGCGGCAGGAGCACGGCACGCGGATGATCTTCACGTCGGCGGGGTAGCTGAGTCTGCTCGAGCCCGCGAGGTCCGCGCCCGCGTAGCTGCACCAGTTGCAGCAGAACGCCACGATCAGCGGCTTGAACTCGTTCACTTCGCCCTGCATATCGCGTCCACCTCCGCCATGATCTGCCGGTTCGCAAAGCCCTTCAAGTCCATCGCCCCGGACGGGCACGCGACCGTGCACGCGCCGCAGCCCCGGCAGACGGCCTCGTTGACCGAGGCGAGCCTGCGGACGTCCTTGACGCCGCGGTCGACGACCTCGCGCTCCGAGTACGTGATGTATGCCGCTGAAGGAAACTCCATCCGAACCGGCACGTTTCAAAAAGACAACGTCACCGTGCGCCTGGTCGCTATCGACTGGCCCAAGGAAGACCGCACCTACAAGGCCCGGCA
>MWAC01000182.1 GCA_002068815.1 Firmicutes bacterium ADurb.Bin467
GTACGTGCTCGCGGACCCGATCGGCATATTGCCCGCCGTGTCCGCGACAAAAAAAGAGCACCTTGAGAGGAACGTCTCGGCGCTCGACTTGCATCTGACGCGGGAAGAGTGCGCGTGGCTGGATTTGCGAACTTAGAGCCGGCAATCGCCGGCTCCAGTCTTTTCAGATATATTTGCGCATCTGCTGCAGCGCGGCCTTTTCGAGCCTCGAGACCTGCGCCTGCGAGATGCCGATCTCGCCGGCGACCTCCATCTGCGTGCGGCCCTGGAAGAAGCGCCGCTGGATGATGTTGCGCTCGCGCTCGCTTAACTTTCCCATCGCCTGCCGAATCGACAGGTCGCGCACCCAGTCGTCCTCGTTGACGCGGTCGTCGCGCACCTGATCCATCACGTAGATCGCGTCGCCGCCGTCCTGATACACCGGCTCGAACAGCGACACCGGGTCCTGAATCGCCTCGAGCGAGAGCACGACGTCCTCCTCGCGCACCTCCATCTCCTCGGCGACCTCTTTGACGGACGGCTCGCGCCCGAGCTGGTAGGTCAGCTTCTCGCGCGCCTTGAGCGCCTTGTAAGCGGTGTCCCGGAGCGAGCGCGACACGCGAATCTGGTTGTTGTCCCGGAGGTATCTGCGGATTTCGCCGATGATCATCGGCACCGCGTAGGTCGAAAACCGCACGTTCTGGCTCGTGTCGAAGTTGTCGATCGCCTTGATCAGGCCTATGCAGCCCACCTGAAACAGGTCGTCCACGCTCTCCCCGCGGTTGTGAAATCGCTGGATGACGCTGAGCACCAGCCGCAGGTTCCCCTGTATGAATTCGTGGCGCGCGGCCTTGTCGCCCGCATGAATCTTCGGGAAGAGCTCCCGCATCTGCTCGTTTTTGAGCACGGGCAGCGCCGAGGTGTCCACGCCGCAGATTTCAACCTTTTTGATGGACATATCTCCACCTCCACGGCAAGAGTATTGCCGTCGAAATGGGACGCTATACAGCCGCCATGCGCCGCCGTGCGCAGGTTTTGGAAGAAAATTGACAGCGTTGCCTTTACTTGTAAATGGATTTATGATATGATTGTTGTAACCGGAAATCGAACGAAAAACTGTCGATAAGCGGCCCGGGGATTACAAAGGAGGTCTGGGGATGTACGGCTTGAAGAGACTTTTCTCCGCGTTGCTGGCCGTCTGCCTGCTGCTGGGCGTCGCCGCCGCGGAGGTTGCGCGCGAGGGGGGCGCGCTGGTCGTCGGCTACGCCGAGTTCAGCGGCGCGTTCAGCCCGTTCTTCGGCGAGAGCGCCTACGACATGGACGTCGCCGAGCGGATGACCGGGGAGAGCCTGCTTGTAACCGACCGGGTCGGCGGCGTCATCCTGAACGGCATCGAGGGGGAGACCGTGCCCTACAACGGCGTCGATTACGCGTACAGGGGCATCGCCGACCTCTCCGTCGACTACGACGAATCGACCGACAGGACCGCGTATACCGCGCGGCTCAAACCGGGCGTCCGGTTCTCCGACGGCGAGGAGATGAACGCCGACGACGTGATCTTCACCTATTACGTGCTGCTCGACCCGGCGTATTCGGGCGTCAACACGCTGGGTTCCTACGACATCGTCGGGTTGAAGGCCTACCAGACGCAGGTGCCGGACGAGATCTACGGCGGACTCGCGGCGACCGCGGAGGCGATCTACGCGGCGGGGCCGGAGCATGTCTGGAGCGGGGCCGACAATTGGACGGAGGAGGAGCAGGACGCGTTCTGGGCGGAAATCGACGCGGCGTGGCTCGAGGACGTCGCCGAGATCGTCGGCTTCGTCGATGCCGCGATCGCAAACGACGAGTACCTGAACGCGTTCCTCGGCATGGATACGGCGGCCTATCTCGCGGACGGGACGCTCAAGGTGCCGTTCGCGATGGCGGCGTGGGGCTACGCAGAGGTCGTGGAGGGTGTGTTGACGAGCGCCGTAACCGGCTCTTCCTGGAAGCTCTCCGAGGGCGAGCGCCCGAGCGTCGAGGACTTCTACAAGGAGCTCTATGCGGCCTACGGAGGCGACCCGGAGGCGTTCTTCGGCAAGGAGGCGGTCGACAACACCGCGCTCTCGACGCTCGCGACCGCCGAGAAGGCGTTCATCCAGAAGCGCGCCGAGGGCGCCTCGGAGGGCGGCGTGCCGAACATCGCCGGCATCCGGAAGATCGACGACTACGCGGTCGAGGTCGTGTTGAAGGGCTATTCCGCGCCCGCGATCTACAAGGTGTTCGGGATCACGGTCGCGCCTCTGCACTACTACGGCGACCCCTCGCAGTACGACTACGAAAACAACCGCTTCGGCCACCCGTTCGGCGACCTGTCCCTCGTCGCGGAAAAGACCGGGGCCCCGCTCGGCGCCGGGCCGTACCGCTTCGTGGGCTATCGGGACAAGGTCGTGCGCTTCGAGGCGAACGAGTACTTCTGGAAGGGCGAGCCGAAGATCAAGCACGTGCAGTTCAAGGAGACCTCGGAGGCCGACCGCATCGGCGGCGTCGCGACCGGCGCGCTCGACATCACCGACCCGCAGCTGAGCGTCGACGCGGTCGAGGCGATCCGCTCCGCGAACGGCGGCGAGCTGACCGGCCCCGTCATCCGCACCGAGACGGCGGACTTTTTGGGCTACGGCTACATCGGCGTCAACGCGTCGCTCGTCAAGGTCGGCGACGACCCGGGGAGCGAGGCGTCCCGCAACCTGCGCCGGGCGATATTGACCGTCATGGCCGCCTACCGCGCGGTCGCGATCGACAGCTACTACGGCGAGGCCGCGCAAGTCCTCGAGTACCCGATCTCGAACACCTCGTGGGCGGCCCCGCAGCGGACCGACGAGGGCTACCGCGCAGCGTACTCCATTGCGGTCGACGGGAGCGACATCTATTCGCCCGACATGGACGCGGAGCAGAGGTACGCGGCTGCGCTCGCCGCCGCCGCGGAGTATCTCAAGGCCGCGGGGTATACCTTCGACGAGGCGGCCGGCAAGTTCACCGCCGCTCCCGAGGGGGCGTCGCTCTCCTACGAGCTCTGCGTCGGCGCGGAGGGCGTCGGGGATTACCCATCGTTCGGCGTGCTGACCGAGGCGAGCAACGCGTTTGCGAAGATCGGGCTGACGCTTTCGATCTCCGATACGAACTGGAGCGCGCTGATGAGCCGCATGGTCGGCGGCACCGCGCCGATCTGGGCCGCCGCGTGGGGCGCGGAGCCGGACCCGGATTCCGACATGTACGCGAAATACGTCTCGACGAACGCGCTCGGCGCGGGCGGCGGCGACAGCAACCTGTACATGGTGTCCGACCCCGAGCTCGACAAATGGATACTCGACGCGCGCGCGAGCGCCGACCGCGCCTACCGCAAGGCCGTCTACGCCGAGTGCCTCGACAAAATCGTCGACTGGGCGGTCGAGCTGCCGGTCTACCAGAGGCAGGAGTGCTTCATCTTCAGCGCCGAGCGGCTGAACCTCGACACGCTGACGCCCGAGATCACGACGTTCTGGAAGTGGATCGACGAGATCGAGACGCTCGAAATGATGTAAGCGCAGGCAACCGCATTTTCCGGCGCCGCCCTCCGGGCGGCGCCGTGTGCGAGGGGGGGGGATTCGCATGCGCAGATACGTGCTCCGGAGGCTTCTTTTGAGCGCCGCGACGCTTGTGCTCGTCGCGTTCCTGCTCTACTGCGTGATGCGGATGATCCCGACGTCGTTCGTCGAGAAAAAGGCGCTCGAGCGGTCGCAGATTCCGGGCGGCAAGAGCTATTCCCAGTGGCTT
>MWAC01000183.1 GCA_002068815.1 Firmicutes bacterium ADurb.Bin467
TCGTGGTCGGGCTCGTGTTTACGGCGGTCTCGGCGCTCTCGAACCTCAACAAGACGCTGCTCTCGATGGCCGAGGCCCGCGCGGCGCAGCGCGCGTTGAGCGAGGTCAACAAGGCGCTCGAGGAGGTCATGAACAAGTCGCTTACATATTCGGACTTCGTCAGCGTCCAGTACGACGCGTCGGGCGCGGTCAGCATGCTGTCGGCCAACACGATTCTGATGAACCGCATCGCCTCGGACGCCTCCCGCACCGCGCAGGCCAACATCGACGCGCTCGCCGAGCAGGGCATCGAGCTCCCGCTGGGCGCGGCGCTGGGGACGAGCGTGTTTTCGGGCAAGGGCCCGCGCGTCAAGTTCGAGATTCTGCCGGTCGGCACCGTCCACACGAACTTCGTGACCGAGTTCGAGACCGCCGGCATCAACCAGACGCGCCACAAGATCAGCCTCGAGGCGACGGCGACCGTCCGCATCGTGATCCCGACGGGCGCGAAGCTCGTGACCGTGCGCATCTCGGCGCTGATGGCGGAGAGCATACTCGTGGGCTCCGTGCCGGATTCGTTCATACAGGTCGGCAATACCAGCGACGCGCTGAACTTTGCGCCGTGATCTGCGGATGGTGGATAGCATTGTGAGCTCCGCGCCGGATTCGTTCATACAGGTCGGGAGTCCGCGGCGCGCTGAACTTAGCGCCGCAATTTGTGTTGATTTCATCCGGAGAATGTGCTATGATGGGGTTAGGACAGGCGGGGGCCGCCCTCGGGACGGCCGTCGCGCGGCGGCGCTTGTCCAAATGGCATGCGGCGGCCTGTCGGATGCCCGCGCCGCGCGCGCAGAGAAGAAACCGGAGGAACAGGTTTGATGGACGACAGCCACATGATCCTGAGGCAATTCCAGCTGGAGCACGGAATGAACCCCGCCGACGCGGCGTTTGCGGAGGAATTTCGCAACTACCAGCAGATACACAACGTCTACCTGGGCGCAATCCGCGAAATCCGCGCGAGGCTGGAAACGCTCGACACAGAATTTCAGTACCGCCACAAGCACAACCCCATTCACCACATACAGAGCCGGGTCAAGACGCTGCCGAGCATCATGAAGAAGCTCAACGACATCGGACAGCCCATGACCATCACCAGCGCGAAAAAGCACCTGCACGACATCGCGGGCGTGCGGGTCGTTTGCTGTTATGTGGACGACATCTACCTGATCGCGAGTTTGCTGCTATCCCAGGACGACATATCGCTGATCTTCGAAAAGGACTACATCAAGCAGCCGAAGCCGAACGGCTACCGGAGCCTCCACATCGTCGTCGACGTGCCGGTGTACCTGTCGCAGGGCAAGGTGTTCATCCCGGTCGAGATACAGATTCGCACCGTCGCGATGGACTTCTGGGCGACGCTCGAGCACGGCCTGCGCTACAAGTCGTCCGACGAGGTGCCCTCGTTCATCGTCGACGAGCTCCGAAACTGCGCGGACGTCATCACAAGGACCGACGCGAAGATGCAGGAAATCTTCAAGGCGCTGCAGCTTCTCAACGACAAGGAGGACGACTTCCGCTGGCGGGGCGGGGAGTGATCAAAAAAGCGGAGGGCTGCGATGGCGGCCCTCCGCTTTCGGGTTCCGGAGCGCCGCGAAGATGCGGGGAATCCTCAAGGCGCTCGAGCTGCCGAACGGCAGGGAGGGCGATTTCCGCCGGGCGGGGCGGGGAATGATCAGAAGCCGATCGCTCGACCGGCTTCCTTCTTCCGCAAAGACGGCGCCCCGATCGCCTTTCGGTTTGCCGTACCGTCCGACAATCGGGGCGCGTGTTTTTCAGGCACGATCAGTCGTCCGCGAGCAATATTCGGACGTCCGTGATGCAGGTGTCCGCATACCGCGTGCCGCTGTACGCGCTCGCGATTTCGATCGACAGGTAGTCCGTCGTCTCCGGCCGGTCGAACAGCACGATCTGTTCGTCGCGCGTGTCCTTGAGCGTCACCGCCATGCCGTCCTGCCCGGCGACCGACACGCGGATTTTCTTGGGGCGCGCGTTTTTGTTGTACACGTCGGACGACTTCTGGTAGCCCGCGCGGATCGCGAAGCCGACGACCTCGCGCTCCTCGAAGAACAGCGACAGCCACTCGCCCTCGCCGATGCCGCTCGCGCCCTCGGCCCAGGTCGTCGAGGAATTCGCGTCGTTCGCGTTCTCGGCGGAGTAATAGCCGTATTGGTCGACCTGCTCGCTGGACGCGTAGACCTCGATCTCGCTGGTCGAGAGCCGCCCCCAGCCCGCGTCCTCCGCGAGGCGCGCGCCGCCGGAGGAGGGGGTGGCGCAGGGAGCCGCGGAGAGGTATTTCGAGAGCACATAGCCGATCATGCCGTCGTACATGACCTCGTAGAAGGAGCCGACCGACGAGCCGTAGTACTCGACGGCCGCGCCGAGCGGCACGTGCGCGAGCGCCGCCGAATCGGTGTCCGGCTCGGAGCGCAGCGTCACGTACTCCTTGCAGTTGACGACGTAGAGCGTATCGGCAAAACCCTCGTACGCAGGGGGTTCGCCAAAGTTCCAGAAACCCTCCGCGGAGGCCGAAACGCCCGCGAGCAGAGCGGCCGCCAGCAGAAGGGCAAGCATTCGCCTCATGTGAACTCCTCCCATGCCTCTTTGTTTATTGGACGAATCCGGCGGCCCATCGGTTCAATTCGCTTAGGAAAAGACGCCGCCGGCGATGCGCACCGCCGCCATCGCGTCGCGCGCATAGAAATCCGCGCCGATCTTCCGCGCGTAGTCCTCGGTCAACACCGCGCCGCCGACCATGATCTTCGCGGGCGTCGACAGCTTGAGCAGCCGGATCGTCTCCTCCATGCTCTCGACCGTCGTCGTCATCAGCGCCGAGAGCCCGACGAGCGGCGCGCCCTCGCGGAGCGTCGCCTCGACGACCATTTCCGGCGCGACGTCTCTGCCGAGGTCGGTTACGGTGTAACCATAGTTCTCCAGCAGCGCGCGCACGATGTTCTTGCCGATGTCGTGTATGTCGCCCCTGACGGTCGCGATCACGATCCTGCCCCGGCTCAGCCGCTCCGCGCCCGCGGCGGCGATCTTCGCGCGCACGACCTCGAAGGCGGCCTTCGCCGCGTCCGCGCTCATCAGAAGCTGCGGCAGGAACACGGTCTTTTTCTCGAACCCCTCGCCGACCTCGTTGAGCGCCGGCACGAGCTCCTCCTCGATCAGGGCCATCGGCGCGCGGCCCGCGGACATCTCTCGGCCGGCGGCCGCTCGCGCGGCGTCCTGAAGGCCC
>MWAC01000184.1 GCA_002068815.1 Firmicutes bacterium ADurb.Bin467
CGTAGAGCCACGGGTAGTTGTTCGTCATCGCCTGTATTCCTCCAGGATGAACTTCGGGCGGCGCTTCGTCTCCATGTAGATCTTCCCGATGTACTCGCCGATCAGCCCGAGCGCGATCAGCTGCATGCCGCCGAGCAGCCAGATCGACATCATCAAGGACGGCCAGCCGGCGGCGCTCTGCCCGCCGATCAGCGAGGCGACCACGTACACGGCCATCGCAACGCCCAGCAGCGCGCAGACGACCCCGAGCAGCGTCACGAACCGTATCGGCCTGTTCGAGAACGACGTGATGCCCTCGACCGCGAACGCGACCATCTTCTTGAACGGGTACTTCGACTCGCCCGCGACGCGCTCGCCGCGCTCGTAGTAGACCTCGGCGGTCCTGAACCCGAGCAGCGGCACCATGCCGCGCAGGAACATGTTGACCTCGCCGAACTGCATCAGCGCCTCGACCGCGCGCCGGGACAAAAGCCGGTAGTCCGCGGCGTTGTAGACCAATTCGACGCCGAGCTTCTTCATGACCTTGTAGAACCCCTGCGCGCTCGATCGCTTAAACGTCGAGTCCGTCTCGCGGCTCTTCCTGACGCCGTAGACGACGTCGCAGCCCTCTTTAAATTTCTCCAGAAAGCCGTAGATCGCGTTCACGTCGTCCTGCAGATCGGCGTCGATCGTGACGAGCGCGTCGCACTTCTCGCACACCGTCGCCATGCCCGCCCACAGCGCGTTCATGTGGCCGGCGTTGTGCGCGAGCTTCACGCCCTCGAACCGCTTGTCGAAGCCGTTCAGCGTGCAGATGACCTTCCAGGTGTTGTCGCGGCTGCCGTCGTCGACGAGCGCGATCCTGCTCTCGGGCGAGATCAACCCCTTCTCCACCATGTCGTCGGTCAGCGCGCGCAGCCGGTCCGCGGTGATGGGCAGCGCCTCCTCCTCGTTAAAGCAGGGAACGACGATGTAAAGTACCGGTGCGTCCATTGCGCTCTCCTCCATTGTCCATTCCTATTTATATACGACGTTCTCCTCGCCCAACAGGTTCGCCAGCGCGAAAAAGTCGTAGCCCTCGTCGACCCAGTACTTCTCCGGCGCGCGCTGCGCCTTCCCGGTATCGACCGAGTAGAGCACGACCGGGATGCGGCCCGGCGTCTGCCGGAGGATGCCGAGCGCGTCGCCGCGCTTCCCCTCCGGGAGCTTCAGGTACAGCCGCTTTTCCGCCGGCGCCCTCTCCGGGACGCACGCGATCGGCTGCGCGCCCGCGTCCATGCCGAGCGGCTCGGCGTGGTCGAGCAGCAGCTTCGGCGCGTCCTCCTCGCGGACGGACAGCTTTCCGGTCATAAGCACCGGCTGGTCCTTCTGCAGAATGTGCCCGACGCGCTCGAACACCTTCGGAAACACCAGCACCTCGGTCGAGCCGTACATGTCCTCCAATTGCACAAACGCCATCATGTTGCCGGACTTCGTGGCCTTGAGCTTCCGCTCGGCGACGATGCCGCCCATCGAGACCGTCCGCTGGTCGTAGGCGATGCCGCCCTCGGGGGAATCCTCGGCGAGACTCGCGAGGAACCGCGAGTTCACGGTCAGCTTCGAAAGCGCGTCCCCGTAGGCGTCGAGCGGGTGGCCGGAGATGTAGACGCCGGTGACCTCCTTCTCCATCTGGAGAATCTCCTGCTTGTCGAACTCCGGAAACGGCGGCAGCGGCGGCGGCGGGGCCTCGACGTCCTCGGCCGCGTCGAACAGCGAGAGCTGGCCCTGCACCGTCGTCTTTTGCTTCTTCGAGGCCGCGTCCATCGCGCGCTCGAACACGCCGAGCTTCTGCGCGCGGTTGCCGGGCAGGTTGTCGAGCGCGCCGGCGCGGATCAGGCTCTCGACGCCCTTTTTGTTGACGGCCGCGCCGCTCAGCCGCGCGACGAGATCGTAGACGTCCTTGAACGGCCCGCGCCCGCGCTCGTCGAGCAGCGACTGAATCGCGCCGTGGCCGAGGTTTTTGATGCCGGCGAGCCCGAAGCGTATCGCCTTGCCGTCGACGGAGAAGCCCTCCTGCGAGCGGTTCACGTCCGGCGGCAGCACCTGTATGCAGCGCCGCTTGCATGTCTCGATGTAATAGGCGATCTTGTCGGAGTTTCCGACGACCGAATTCATCAGCGCCGCCATGAACTCGACCGGGTAGTGCAATTTCAGATAGCCCGTCTGCACGGCGATCACGCCGTAGGCCGCCGCGTGCGACTTGTTGAACGCGTAGCTCGCAAACGCCGTCATCTCGTCGAATATCCGCTCGGCGACCCTCTCGGGCACGCCGTTGCGCACCGCGCCGGGGATCAGCACCTCGCCGTTCTCGACGAGCCCGTAGATGAAGTTCCGCTTCTCCTTCATCATCACGTCGTGCTTCTTCTTCGACATCGCGCGGCGCACGAGGTCGCTGCGGCCCATCGAGTAGCCGGCGAGGTCGCGCACGATCTGCATGACCTGCTCCTGGTAGACCATGCAGCCGTAGGTCACGTCCAGGATCGGCTTCAATTGCGGCGCGTCGTAGCGCACGGACGCGGGGTTGTGCTTGCCCTCTATGTAGCGCGGGATCGACTCCATCGGCCCGGGCCGGTACAAGGAGATCGCGGCGATGATGTCCTCGAAGCACTCGGGCTTCATGTTCGTCAGGAACTGGCGCATGCCGGCCGATTCGAGCTGGAACAGGCCGTCCGTGTCGCCGTCGGAGATCATCTTGTACACGCCCGGGTCGTCGAGCGGTATGTCCGCGGCGGTGAACGGTTCCGCGCCCGCGGCGACGGCCATCTTGATCGAGTCGTTGATCACGTTCAGCGTCCGAAGGCCCAGGAAGTCCATCTTCAGAAGCCCGAGCGCCTCGAGCGTTCCCATCGGAAACTGCGTCGTCACGACGTCGTCGTTCGTCTGCAAGGGCACGTAGTCCGAGACCGGGCTCGAGGTGATCAGCACGCCCGCCGCGTGCGTCGAGGCGTTCCGGGGCATGCCCTCGAGCTTTCGCGCGGTGTCGATCACGCGCTTGACGTTCTCGTCGCCCTCGTAGAGCCTTCGGAGCTCCGCGCTCAACGAAAGCGCGCGCTCGAGCGTCATGTTCAGCTCGAACGGCACGAGCTTCGCGATCTGGTCGGTCTGCTGGAAGCTCATGTCCATCACGCGGCCGACGTCGCGGATCACCGCGCGCGCGGCCATCGTGCCGAACGTGATGATCTGCGCGACGTGGTCGCTGCCGTAGCGGTTTCGGACGTAGGCGATCACCTCGCCGCGCCGCTCGTAGTCGAAATCGACGTCGATGTCGGGCATCGATATGCGCTCCGGGTTCAAAAACCGCTCGAACAAGAGGCCGTACCGGATCGGGTCGACCGCCGTGATGCCCAGCGAATACGCGACGATCGAGCCCGCGCCGCTGCCGCGCCCGGGGCCGACGCCGATGCCGTTCTCCTTCGCGTAGCGGATGAAGTCCCAGACGATCAGGAAGTAGTCGACATAGCCCATCGAGCGGATGACGTCGAGCTCGTATTGAAGCCGCTCGCGCGCGTCCGCCCGGTCGGGCGAGTAGAGCTTCGAGAGGCCGTCCCCGCAGAGCTTTTCGAGGTAGGTAAACGCGTCCGGCTCGCCCTCCGGCAGCGGGAAGGTCGGCAAATGCGTCTTTGAGAAGTCGAACGACACGTCGCATCGCCGGGCGATCCGTTGGGTGTTCTCGATCGCGTCCGGGAAGTTCGGGAAGAGTTGGCGCATCTCCTCCTCGCTCTTTACGTAGATCTGGTCGGTCTTCATCCGCATGCGCGTCTCGTCCGAAAGCGTCTTTCCGGTCTGCACGCACATCAGCACTTCCTGCGCGTCGGCGTCGCCGCTCTCGAGGTAGTGGCAGTCGTTCGTCGCGACGAGCGGTATGTCGAGCTCGCGCGCGAGCCGGACGAGCCCGGGGAGCACCTGCCTCTGCTCGGGAATGCCGTGGTCCTGTATCTCGATGAAGAAGTTGTCGGGGCCGAAGATCGAGCGGTACCGCTCGGCCATCTTCTTCGCCTCGTTGTCGCGGCCGTCGAGCAGCAATTTCGGGATGTCGCCCGACAGGCACGCCGACAGCGCGATCAGCCCCTTCGCGTGCTTTGCGAGCAGGTCGTAGTCGACCCTGGGCCGGTAGTAGAAGCCTCGCAGAAAGCCCTCGCTGACGAGCTTCGAGAGGTTGCGGTACCCCTCGTTGCTCTCGCAGAGCAGCACCAGGTGCGAGAACTCGCGCGAGATCGACTGCTTGTCCTCCATGTCCGGGCAGACGTAGACCTCGCAGCCGATGACCGGGCGGATGCCCGCGCCCTTCGCGGCGCGATAAAAATCCACCACGCCGTACATGACGCCGTGGTCGGTGATCGCGCAGGCGTCCATGCCCAGGTCCTTGAGCCTATTCATCAAGGGCTTGATCGAGCACGCGCCGTCGAGCAGGCTGTATTCGGTGTGCAGATGCAGATGCGTGAACATGCTTCCTCCGGTATGTAATCTCTGCGCCCATGCGGGGAAAGCCAGCTCTCCCCGCACGGGCTCCTTCGTCACTTGAGAGAGGTTGGGTTGCGGACGATCCGGTTGATCTTGTCCGTCAGCGTGTCCGGGGCGGTGCCGGCGCGAATCTGGTCGGCCATCGCGAAAATCTCGTTCACGTCCGCCTCGGTCGAGGTCACGGCCACGGTCTGGATCGTCGGGTCGGCCTCGCGCACCGCGCCCGCCACCATCTCACGGATGCGCTCGGTGGTTTCGCCCTTGTAGGCGGCTGTGTACTTGACTCCGACCAAGGCGGTCGTCCCGGTCACCACGACGCGGCTGTCGGCGATTTCGGAAATCTGGTTGATCGCGGTCTCGACCTGCGGCGCGTTCGTCACCCAGTTGAACGGCGTCGCCGGACCGCCCCCGGTCACCCCGCCCGGCACGCTGGGATTGGCTACGCCGCCGGGGTTCATGCTCGCCGAGGGCATGACGCTCGCCGACGGCTGCTCGACCGCGTTGTTGCCGGTGTTCATGCAGCCGGAGAGCGCAAGCGCCGACGCGAGCACGATCAGAGCCATGAGTACCCATTTAGAAGCCTTCATTTTGCATTCCTCCTTGCGCAGTTATCTTGCGCAGATGGAGGGCAAATAATCCAACCTTTCTAAAAACCCCCTGGGAGCGTCAATCCTGCTCCCGGTAGAAGCAGCTTCCGCCGATGAACTCGCGCAGGATCGAGTTGATCGGAATCTCGTCCTCGACGTCGGCGGTGCGGATGTAGTTCAGGAACTTGACGAGGCGCCTGGCGAGCGTGTAGTGCGGGCTCTCGGGTTTGACCGCCTGCAAGACCGGGTACACGTACTTCTTCATGATCGGCAGCTCGTAGGCGAGCGCCGAGTTGAACATCGCGTCGGCCTCCTCCTGAAACGGGAAGATGTAGCTCTCCTCCCCGCGCCGAACGGACGGCCACATCGCCATCGTCTCCTCGGGCGACGTGCCGCGGAACTGGTAGTCGCGCACGATCCGCCGAAGCAGCCTGGCGTCGGTCGTGCGGATGCGGTTGTGGTCGTCGAGGTTCAGCATCGTCAGCGCGCTGATGTAGATTTTGAACTTCAATTCGCGCGGCACGGACTCGGTCAACTGGTCGTTCAGCCCGTGTATGCCCTCGATGACGATCGGCTGGTCGGCCGCGGCGCGCAGCGTCTGCGTCCTGTCCGAGCGCATGCCCTTGGGGAAGTCGAAGATCGGCGCCTCGACCGCCTCGCCCTGCAAAAGCTTTACGAGGTGCTCGTCCAGGAGCGGCACGTCGAGCGTGTCGAGCCGCTCCAGATCCGGCCGCCCGTCCTCGCCCAGCGGGATGTCCTTGCGGTCGCGGTAATAGTCGTCGAGCGAGAGCTTCATCGGGCGCAGCCCGAGCACCTTGAGCGCGATTTGCAGCCTGTGCGCGAACGTCGTCTTTCCGGAGGACGACGGCCCCGCGATCAGTATCACGCGCGCGCCGCTCTTTAGGAACTCGTCGGCGATCCGCTCGATCGACCGCTCGTGCAGCGCCTCGTTGACGCGGATGAACTCGCGGAAGCTCCGGCGCTCGATCATCTCGTTGATGTCGGCGGCGTTCTCGCAGCCGAGTATGCCGTTCCAGCGGCCGGTCTCGCCGAAGGTCTTCATCAATTTCGGCAGGTCCCGGAACGGCGCGACGCGCGTCGGGTCCTTCGCGTGCGGCGTGCGCATGAGCAGTCCCGGCAGATACATCCGGAGCTGGAACACCCTGACGTAGCCGGTCGAGGGCGCCATCTCGCCGTAGAAATACTCCTTGAGCCCGCAGAGCTCGTAGAACCGGAATTTCTCGAAGTTGCGGTAGCGCAGAAGCCGCAGCTTGTCGCCCTGGTTCGTCTCCTCGAAATAGCGGTTCGCCTCGGCCTTCGAGCTCTCCGTCAGCGGGATCGGGAGGTCGCGCTCGACGATCGAGCGCATCTCCTGCTCGATCTTCGCGACGAGCTGGCGCGTCACCGTCGTCTTCGGGAGGCGTATGAACAGCGCCTCGCCGAACGAGTGCTCGATGCGCACGCGCCGGCCCGGGATCACGCGGTGCGCGGCCGCGAGCAGCACGAACTGCAGCGTGCGCTCGTAGATGCGCCGCCCCTCCTCGTCGAAATACGTGAGCGCGTGGGCTTGCGCCCCCGGCTCCGGCCTCGCGTTTAAGGAGAGCGTGCGGCCGCCGACGCTGACGCCGAGCACGCTGTAGCTCTTGATCAGATCGCGATAGGTCGCGCCCCCCGGGAATTCCGTTTCCTTGCCGTCGATGAACACGCGCACAGGCGCACCTCCCTCATTTCTTCTAATTATAGCAAATCCGCGCGCCGGCTTCAATCGCAAACCGCGCGGGACAAAAATAAACTTATGTTCGGTGGATTTTTCCCAAGCCCTGTGCTATAATCCCAACATATGAATGCAGAGGTACGGAGGATATCGCATGGCGGACAAGAAATCCGAAAAAAAGTCCGTGGGGAAGCTCTTCGGCGACGACCGCAAGCGGGCGCTGGACGTCGCGCTCTCGAAGATTGAGAAGGACTTCGGCAAGGGTTCCGTGATGAAGCTGGGCGATCAGGCGGGCAGGATGCAGGTGGAGGTCGTGCCGTCGGGCTGCCTGAACCTGGACTTCGCGCTGGGCGTCGGCGGCCTCCCGCGGGGCCGGATCATCGAGATATTCGGGCCGGAGTCGTCCGGAAAGACGACGCTCGCGCTGCACGCGATCGCCGAGGCGCAGAAGCGCGGCGGCACGGCGGCGTTCATCGACGCGGAGCACGCGCTCGACCCGGTGTACGCGAAGAACTTAGGCGTCGACATCGACGAGCTGTACGTCTCGCAGCCCGACAACGGCGAGCAGGCGCTCGACATCTGCGAGGCGCTCGTCCGCTCCGGCGCGATCGACATCGTCGTCATCGACTCGGTCGCCGCGCTCGTGCCGAAGGCCGAGATCGACGGCGACATGGGCGACAGCCACGTGGGCCTGCAGGCGCGGCTCATGTCCCAGGCGATGCGCAAGCTCACCGCCCTGCTGGCGCAGACGAGGACGCTGTGCATCTTCACGAACCAGATCCGCGAGAAGATCGGCGTCATGTTCGGCAGCCCCGAGACGACGCCGGGCGGGCGCGCGCTGAAGTTCTACGCGTCGGTCCGCCTCAACATCCAGCGCATCGGCGCGATCAAGGACGCCGCCGGCGTCGTCACGGGCAACCGCACGCGCGTCAAGGTGGTCAAGAACAAGCTGGCGCCTCCCTTCACCGAGGCGGAATTCGATATTCTCTACGCCAAGGGCATTTCATGGGAAGGCTCGGTGCTGGACAGCGCGATCAAGCACGGGCTGGTGACCAAGCGGGGTTCGTGGCTGTCCTACGAGGGAGAGCAGATCGGGCAGGGGCATG
>MWAC01000185.1 GCA_002068815.1 Firmicutes bacterium ADurb.Bin467
CGTCATCACGCGCTTCGGCGGACAGGCGGCCGAAGCCTACAAGAGGCGGCTCGAGGATCAGGGCGTGCGCGTGTTCCGCCACTACGCGATCGACGGCTACCCGGCGAACCTGAAGCTGATCGTCAGCGACGACGGCTACGGCCGCAACGAATACATCGAGACCCGGCGCGAGCTCGTCGTCGTCACCGCGCCCGGCCCCGGCTCCGGCAAGATGGCGACGTGTTTGAGCCAGCTCTACCACGAGCACAGGCGCGGCGTGAGGGCGGGCTACGCGAAGTTCGAGACGTTCCCGATCTGGAACCTGCCGCTCAAGCACCCGGTGAACCTCGCCTACGAAGCCGCGACCGCGGACCTCGCCGACATCAACATGATCGACCCCTACCACCTCGAGGCGTACGGCGCGCTCGCGGTCAACTACAACCGCGACGTCGAGATCTTCCCGGTGCTCAAGGCGATCTTCGAGCGGATACAGGGGAAGTCGCCGTACCAATCGCCGACGGATATGGGCGTCAACATGGCGGGCTTCTGCATCACCGACAACGCCGCCTGCTCGGAGGCGTCGCGCCGCGAAATCGTGCGCCGGTTCTTCAGCGAGGGCTGCGCGAAGCTCCGCGGCCTTCGCGACGAGGAGGCCGTCGGAAAGATCGAGATTTTGATGGAGCAGGCCGGCGTATCGCCGGAGGACCGCGCGGCGGCGCGCGAGGCGAACCGGCTCGAGCGCGAGACCGGCAAGCCCGCCGCCGCGATGGAGCTCCCGGACGGAACCGTCATCACCGGAAAAACGTCCGATCTGCTCGGCGCGTCGAGCGCGCTGCTTCTGAACGTGTTGAAGGTGCTCGCCGGCATCCCGGACGAGATCAAGCTGATCTCGAAGCGGATCATCGAGCCGATCCAAAGGCTCAAGGTCGAGTCGCTCGGCAACCGCAACCCGCGGCTGCACACCGACGAGGTGCTCGTCGCGCTGTCGATCTGCGCGGCCGACGACGAGCACGCGGCGCAGGCGATCGCGCAGCTCCCGCGGCTTTCGGGCCTCGAGGCGCACGCGAGCGTGCTGCTCTCGCCGGTCGACGAGGACGTGTTCCGGCGCCTCGGCGTCAACCTGACCTGCGAGCCGAAGCGCGAGACGCAGCAGAGGCTGTATTACCGATAGGAGGATTTCCATGCGCGCCCATGAACGGCTGATCGAATACGCGCGGTTTGACACCGCGTCCGACGCGAAGAGCAAGGCCTGCCCGAGCACCGAAAAGCAGCTCGCGCTCGCCGACAGGCTCGTCAAGGAACTGAAGGAGCTCGGGCTTTCCGACGCGCGCGTCGACAAGCACGGCTATGTGTACGCGAGCCTTCCCGCAAATTGCGCGGAGCGGAAGGCGATCGGGCTGATCGCGCACATGGACGTCGTCGACGTCGTGCCGAGCCACCCGGTCAAGCCGCGGCTCGTCGAGTACCCGGGAGGCGCGCTAGTGCTCGAAAACGGCGACGTGCTGACGCCGGAGAAATACCCCGGGCTTCTGAAGCGCAAGGGCAAGACGCTCGTCGTGACCGACGGCAGGACGCTGCTGGGAGCCGACGACAAGGCGGGCGTCGCCGAGATCGTGACGGCGCTCGAGGTTCTTAAAGCCGACCCGACGATCCTCCACGGCCCGGTCAGGATCGCGTTCACGCCCGACGAGGAGATCGGCCGCGGCGCGGACCTGTTCGACGTGACTGGCTTCGGCGCGGAGTTCGCGTACACGGTCGACGGCGGCGACGTCGGCTCGATCGAGTTCGAGAACTTCAACGCGGCCTCGGCGATCATCAAAATTCACGGGATCAGCATACACCCCGGCGCGGCGAAGGGGCGCATGCTGAACGCGAACCTCGTCGCCTGCGAGCTCTCCGCGATGCTCCCCGAGGGCGAGACGCCGGCGGACACCGAGGGCTACGAGGGCTTCCAGCACCTGACCGAGATCAACGGCGCGGTCGAGCTTACGACGATGCACTACATCCTGCGCGACCACGACCGCCAAAAGTTCGAGTTCCGCAAACAGCGGATGGCGGACATCGCCGCGGCGCTCAACGAAAAGTACGGGGCCGGCACGGTCGAATTGCAGCTCGTCGACTCGTATTTCAACATGCTGGAAGTTCTGAAGGACCACATGCACGTCGTCCGCCGCGCGGAGGGCGCGTACCGGACCGCCGGCGTCGAGCCGTACCACGAGCCGATCCGCGGCGGCACCGACGGCAGCAAGCTCTCGTTCATGGGCCTGCCGTGCCCGAACCTCGCGACCGGCGGCATGAACTTCCACAGCCGGCACGAGCTGATTGCCGTCGAGGACATGGACACAATGGTCAGGACGCTCGTCGAGCTCGTCCGCGCGCGCTGAACCCCGCACCTCCGGCGCCCGAAAGGGCGCCCCTTTTTTACCAAACTTCACTTGCGAAGCGCCTCAAAACGCTGTATATTGGGTACATAATTGTTGATCTTCCGAGAAAGGCATTTTTCATGCTTGAACTTCGCGGGCTAAAGAAATCGTTCGACGGCGTAAGGGTGCTGAACGGCATTTCGCTCGACGTCGGCGCGGGCGAGTTTGTGACGCTGCTCGGGCCGTCGGGCTGCGGAAAGACGACGACCTTGCGCATCGTCGCGGGGCTGACCGCGCCGGACGAGGGGCAAGTGCTGCTCGGCGGGCGCGACATCACCGGCCTGCCGCCGGAGAAGCGCGACGTGAACACGGTGTTCCAGAGCTACGCGCTGTTTCCGCACATGAGCGTCGAGAGGAACATCTCCTACGGGCTGCGCGTGCGCGGCGAGCGCAAGGATCAGTGGCATCGGCGCGTCAGGGAGATGCTATCGCTCGTCGCGCTCGAGGGCTTCGAGAAGCGGATGCCCTCGCAGCTCTCCGGCGGGCAGCGGCAGCGGGTCGCGATCGCGCGCTCGGTGGTACTGAACCCGAAGCTCTTGCTGCTCGACGAGCCGCTCGGCGCGCTGGACTTAAAGCTCCGCCAGCAGATGCAGCGCGAATTGAAGGACATACAGAAGCGGCTGGGCATCGCGTTTCTCTACATAACGCACGATCAGGAGGAGGCGCTCAACATGTCCGACCGCATCGCGATCATGCGCGAGGGCCGGTTCGAGCAGGTCGGCGCGCCGGAGGACATCTACGAGCGCCCGGTGACGCGCTTCGCGGCGGGCTTCATCGGCCAGTCGAACTTCCTCGACTGCGCGGTCGAGGGGACGCTCGACGACGGCGCGCCGGTGTTGAACTACTTCGGCCGGCGCTTCCCCGGGCGAAAGCCGGGGTTCCCGGTCCGGCCGGGCGACAGCGTCAGCCTGTGCCTGCGCATCGAGCGGATACGGCTCCTGCGCCGGCCGTCGGGCGAGTGCTTTTTGCCGGGCGTGCTGAAATCGCGCCACTACGCGGGCGGGTCGATCCGCGAGATCGTCGAGCTCCCGGGCGGGCAGGAGGTGCTCGCGATACAGCAATCCGCGTCCGAGGACAGGATCGCCGAGGGCGAACAGGTGTTCATGGTGTGGAATCGCGGCGAGGCGGCGCTTGTCCAATGAGGAAGAAGAGGCGCGAGGGTTCGGGCGCGATCTGGCTCGTCGCCCCGATGGCAATTTGGACGATATTGTTCGTCGGCGTGACGCTCGGCTACATCGTGTGGCTGAGCTTCATGACGCGAAACCCCGACGGGCTCGGCGTGATTCCGAAGTTCACGCTCGACAACTACCTGAAAATCCTGAACCCGAGCTACGGCAAGGTGCTCCTAAACAGCCTCAAGCTCGCCGCGCTGACGACCGGCGTGTGCCTTCTGATCGGCTACCCGTTCGGCTACTTCATGGCGCGCGCGAAGAAGAGCCGGCGCTCGGCACTGATGATGCTCGTGATCGTGCCGTTCTGGACGAACGCGCTGGTGCGCGTGTACGGCTGGCGGATGCTCTTGATGGGCGACGGGCCGCTGAATTCGCTGCTTCTGTCGATCGGCGCGATTCAGGAACCCTTGAAGCTACTCAACACGTTCGGCGCGGTGCTGCTCGGCATGGTGTACGCGCTTTTGCCGTTTGTGATCTTGCCCGCGTATTCGTCCATTGAGAAGATGGACTGGGCGCTCGTCGAGGCGAGCCGCGACATGGGCGCCTCGCCCGCCCGGACGTTTTTCAGCATAACGCTCCCGATGACCGCGCCGGGGCTCTTGGCCGGGTGCGTGCTGACGTTCGTCCCGTCGATCGGGCTGTTCTTCATGAGCGACCTGCTCGGCGGCGCGAACGAGGTGTTCCTGGGCAACCTCATCAACACGCAGCTGCTCAAGAGCCGCGACTGGCCGTTCGCGGCCGCGCTGTCGGTCGTCCTGATGCTGCTCACGTCGTCGATCCTCTGGGTCTACCGGCGCGCGGGCGGCAAAAGCAGCGACATCGCGGTGTTCTAGGGGGTGCGCGCGTGAAGCAGAGGAAAATTCTCTCGAGCGCCTACCTCGTCTTGGTGCTGCTGCTGATGTATTTGCCGATACTCGTCGTCGCGGTGTTCTCCCTCAACGCGAACACGAGCCGCTTCACCTACAACTTCACCGGCTTCTCTCTGCAGTACTACGAGGGGCTCATGAAGGACACGAAGGGCCTCGTCGCGGCGCTTTTGCAGAGCCTCGAGCTCGCCCTCTACAGCTGCCTGATCTCGGCCGTCGTCGGCACGCTCGGCGCGGTCGGCATGGCGCGGCGGAAATTCCGCTTTTCCGGCGCGATCGAGGGGATCTCGATGCTGCCGGCGATGATCCCGGAGATCATACTCGCGATGGGGTTTCTGTCGATCTTCGCCGCGGTCGGCGTGCCGTTCGGGATGCTGACGCTCTTGATCGCGCACGTGACGTTCTGCATCCCCTACATATTCATCGTTGTCCGCGGCCGGCTCGCGGGCCTCGACCCGGAGCTTCCGAGC
>MWAC01000186.1 GCA_002068815.1 Firmicutes bacterium ADurb.Bin467
GAACGCCCCCTGCCTGCGCCCGCTTTTGTTCTCCGCGACCACGCGCCAGTAGTACTCCCCCGGCTCCGGGCGTGGCAGCGCCGCCGAGGCGAGCGACTGGCCGAGGCTCTGCCAGACGATGCCGCCCTCGTCAAACGTCCAGTCCCTCGCGACCTGCACGTCGTAGCGGACGAGCTCGCCGTCGAAGTCGTACGCCGCGTCCCAGTAGAGCTCGAGCCCCTCCTCGCCCGCGTACACCTCGCTCATATAGAACGGCATCGGCTCCAGCAGCGACTCGCGGTAGAATTGGTACGCGCGGTCCGCGTCGCCCGGCAGGGTCTCGTAGATCGCCTCCAAATCCTCGAAGGATACCTCGAGGCCGATCTCGTCCGGCATGCGGTGCGCGTATTCGTCTACGACCTCTCGATAGCGCGAAACCAGCGCCTCGATGCGCTCCGGCGACACGACGCTTCGAAGCGCCTCCACCTTCTCGTCGAGCGCGTCCCGGTACGCCTTGACGCGCAGCAGCCGATTGAACAGCGCGACGCCCCAGTAGTTCGAAATCCCCAGCCGCCACTCGTCCTCCGTCCAGTCGCGGCCGAGCAGTTCGCTCTCGCCGTAGCTCAGGGAGCCGTCGCCGTCCCAGCAGATGTAGTACCAGGTTTCGCTGTTGACGGGGCTGTAGAGGAAGTAGTTCTGCGAGCTGCTGTCGGGGTTGCCCATCAGCAGGTTGAACGCGAGGTAGCTCGTCAGGTTGTCCAGGTCGAAGTGCCGCGCGACGACCTCCTCGATCGGGATCGAAAAGTCATTGACCGCATCGAGCATCCTGAGCAGCTTTCGATGATCGCCGTCGGACTTGGGCTCCAGTATCTCGGCGAACTTCGCCGCGTCGTAGTCCGGATCGTCGGCGGGCTTCAGATTGTCCGGGTAGCGGAACATCTCGCAGAAGTTCGCCTTGTAGAGATCCCCGTTCCGGCTCAGGCCGTGGTTGCGCAGATACCGGCCGTTCGGGAGCTCGACCTGCGTGAACAGCCCGTAGTCGGCAAAGCCCTCGGGCGCCTCGGGGTCGGTCGCGTCCCGTATGTAGACGTGGACGAACTGCGTGCGCAGGCTCACCATGCCGGGGACGTCTTGCAAAAGCTCGAAGTACAGCATGTTCCGAAGGCGCGTCGGGTCGTAGGGATGCTTGTTGAGCGCGATCGCGCGCTGGCCGCGCCAGAGCCCGGCGCTGTCGAACAGGCTGATCCGGTACGACTTCTGCGCGGCCTCGGTCGAGGAGCGCCCGCGCGCGTTGATCGTCGCGTTCGGCCCGGTCGCCCAGTAGCCGACCTCGCCCGGCAGCGGACCGCTCTCGTCGCCGACCTGGAAGATCGCGTTCGCGAGAACCTTGCCCTCCTCCGGCATCTCCTCGACGTACCGGTATGCGTTGACCTCCTCGAACGTGTGGTCGGTCCCGTCCGCAGCGGAGCCATAGAGGACGGTGATGTAGAAGCAGACGACGTCGGTCGGGTCATAGGCGGCATAGAGCACCGGGTCGTCCCGGAGCCCGGAGCCGCCGATGCCCGGCTGGGCGATCTTCGCGACCGCCGCAGCAGCGGACGGCGCCGCTTCCTCCGCCATGTCCTCCCGCGCGCAGCCCGCGAGCAGCACGCACAGCAGCACGGCGGCCGCGACCGCACGGCGCGCGATTTTCATCGGCCCACTCCCCCTTTCGCATCTGTCCGACCTTCGAACCATCTTGCCATCCGCGTCCATCGCCCCGCGCGCTCGTCGGGCAGCACCGGCTGGCCGCAGAACACGTGCCGGTCGATCCTGGCGGCGTACGTGAAGAGCCTCGTCAGCGATACCGCGTACAGAAGCGCGCCGCCGGCGACCAATCCTACGCCGCAATAGAGCGGCGGGCCGTGGATCGTCCAGCCGGTGACGAGGGCGTTCGCCAGAAAAAACGCCGCCGCGCTCAACAGCGCCCCGCCGCGGTCGTCGAAGTAGAGCTGCAAGAGCATCATGGCGTTCCCGACCGCGTACGCGCTGTAGCCGATGCTCATGACCTGAAACATCGCGATCATGTCCGCGGTGAAGCCGATCTTTTTCAGGAAATACGGCATCAGTATCGCGTAGGCGGCCATCGAGCACACCTGTATGCGCGCGAGCCGGAACACCTCCTGCCGGAGCGAGGCGACCATGCAGTCCCGCGCCTCGCGTATCTCGGTCAGCGTGCCGCCCCCGCCGACGAAGTCGAAGTAGCGCCGGTACTCGCGGCAGAAATTGACCTCGACCGACACGACGAAGTTGACGCTCGTCGGGAGCATCGCGAGAAACGCGTAGAATGCCGCGGCGTCGTGCGTCGGCGCGTGCCGGAGCGGGCCGGCCACGGCCTCCCCGAGCGGCCCGAACCACATCCAGATCAGGTGGACGAACGCGCCCGCCATGTTGAGAAAGCCGATCGCCGCGAGCGAAGGGACGCGGTCGAGCCACTCGACAAACGCGAAGGCGCTTCCCGAGCCCTTGGAAAAGCGCCTGTTGAGCACGCCCATGAACCCGACGAGCATGAAGCCGTAGCCGGCTGCGAGCGAGAGCAGAAGCGCGGTCGCGGCCGGCATTCCGAAGTGCAATAAAATCCATCCGGCCGCGAGCGCCGCCCCGACGCCCGATGCGAACACCGCGAGTATGCGCCGGTAATCCCTCGCGGCGCCTATGTAGCCCATCTCGAGCCAGACCGGGATCAGCTCCATGAACAAAAGCCAGCTCAGCGCGCGGTCGAGCGCCGGGATCGCCTCGGCCCTCGAGAGCATGAGCCCGTAGAGCATCCCTCCGGGCACCATCAGGGCGACCGACGCGCCGATCAGCGACGGGAGCACCCGGTCGTCCGCGCCGCGGTACAGCATGTCGGCCGCGAACCGGGACAAAAGCGTCGAGAGGAGCGACGTCAAAAGCATCGAGGACAGCATCGCGTAGACGACGAGCGCCACCAGCTGCTCGCGCTCGCGTTCCCCCGCGCCCGCGCGCGCGGCGAGCCGCTGCATGCCGATCAACAGCGCCATCGAGAGCAGCATCGTCCCCGAGCTCACGATGCCTGCGCACGCGTAGGCCCGGACCTTGCGGATCGCGCCGCCGCCCGCGAACAGCTTCTTCAGTTCAAATCCGATTCCCGCCATGCCGATCGCCCCGCGCTTCCGCAAAAATTCCGTCGTATCGCTCGACCATCGCGTCGTGCCGGTAGTGCGCAAACACGCGCTTCCGCCCGGCCTCGCCCATCCTCCGCCGCAGCTTCGCGTCCGTGCAGAGCAGGAGCATCGCCTCGGCCAGCGCGCTCTGGTGCATCGCCGGCACGCAGATTCCTGCCGGACCGAAGCCGTCGCCGGCGCCCATAAGCAGCTCGCGGCAGCTCCCGACGTCGGTCGTCACCGCGGGCCGCCCCGCCGCCATCGATTCCAGCACCGCGAGCGGCTGGCCCTCGGAGATGCTCGTGAGCAGCGTGAAGTCGATCCTCGCGAGCTGCGCCCGGACATCGACCCGCCCGGTGAACCGGACGCCGTCGAGTCCGAGGTCGGCCCGAAGCTGCTCGCACTCCTCGAAGTACTCTGCATCCTCGTCGGTCGGGCCCATGACGTGCAGCCGCGCGTTGGGCATCTCCGCCGACACGATCGCGAACGCATAGAGCATCGTCTTGATGTCCTTGATCGGCACGAGCCGGACGATCGCGCCGATGTCGACGAAGCCGTCGTCGGCCTTCGGGGGAATCGTGGAGAACCGCGCGTAGTCGACGCCGTTCGGGACGACCGCGCACTTCTCCGGCGGGCAGCCGATCTCCCGCTGGATCATGCTCGCGCGCTGGAAGAGCGCCGTCACGCGCGCGGCGTGCATATACGCGCAGCGCGTGAACATGTAGAACATGCCGATCCA
>MWAC01000187.1 GCA_002068815.1 Firmicutes bacterium ADurb.Bin467
GACCTCCGCGCCGTAGCCGCCCTTGAGCCCCTCGTCGGAGATCGCGGTGTTGAGCTCGATCTGCCGGGAGAGCATCGGCTTTACGTCCTCGACGTCGAGCCCGGCCGCGAAGTCCCATATGCCGCGGACGCTCAGGGCCGACCGATCGATCGCCTCGGCCGAGGCCTCGGAGTTCTTTTTGAAAATCTCGACGCCGTTCTTTTCGATCGAGGTGATGTTCGTGTGCTCGTGTTCGACGGTGACGGATGCGTTTTCGTCGCCCGCGGACGCCTCGATGCGGATGTAGAGGTTGTCCTTCCCCTCGACGTATTTCGCGTCGCAGAAGCCGGCCCCGACGAGCTCGCGCGTGCGTGCGATGTGCTCCGCGGTCACCGGACGCAATACCTCATAGGAGAGCGACGCGTCGCCGCCGACGCAGCCGAGCGTCGCCGCGGCCTCGATGCCGCGCTGCCCGCCGGAGTTCGGCACGATCACGCTCTTGACGTTTTTGATGATGTTGCCGCTCAAATGGGCGGTCAGGTGCTCCGGAAAGCGGCCGAGCGCGTCCCGGGCCTTCGCCGAGGCAAACGCGATCGCGATCGGCTCGGTGCACCCGAGCGCCGGCACCAGTTCGTGCCGAAGAATCTCTATGTAGCTTGCGTAGGTGCCCTTTTCCATCTGAGAAATCTCCTTTTATTTCAGCGTGCGGAACGTGTTGATGTCCCGCCTAAGCAGCTCGATCGCGCCGTCGCGATCGTGGCCGCGTATGCTCTCGACGATCTGCCGGTGCAAAATCGACGGCTCCATGAACGAGCTGTCCTGCCACCGGTCCCAGTAGAGCTGCAGGTACGCGCGCATCGACGTGTTCAGCGCCTGGCGCAACTGGCCGTAGATGAACTCGTTCTCCGCGAACGACGCGAGCGTCAGGTGGAAGTTCAGCGTGCCGTTCCAGTAGTCCTTCGTGTCCTTCTGCGACAGGAACAAAAACTCGCTCTCGACGACGCTCTCGAGCCGGCAGAGCTGCGTCGGCGTGATGCCGTCAAAGCTCTCCGCGAGGCAGCCGCACTCGAGCATCGTCCGGAACTGCAGTATGTCCCGGATGTTCCGGTCCGTGTAGCGCACGACGATGTAGCCGAGCCGGGGCACGCTTCGAAGCACGCCCTGCGAGCACAGTTCGACGAGCGCCTCCCGGACCGGCGACTTCGAAACCTGCAGCTTTTCGGTCAGCTGTTTCTCGCTGAGGACGCTGTCGACGTTGTATTCGCCCGCGATGATGCCGCGCAGAACCGCGGCGTATACCTTGTCCTTGAGCGTACCACTGGTCATATCAACATGCCCCGCCGTCGGCGGTTTCCTCTCTCGCAATCGCTCCGGTTCCCACTACATATTACGCGATGTGGGGCTCTTTGTCAATCGCCGCGTATGCTTTTCCATGATTTTTTAATATGATCACCGCGATGCGCGATTTTTTCGGGTTCCCGGCGCAAATTTCAGAAAAAACGGATTTTTTTATGCAGTTCGCGTTTTATATTGACAGGCGATTGGGCCCGTGCTATAATTGCCGTGGGCGTTCGGGGCCTGTACACACCGCGTTTGTAATCACATCAGGGTCCCGCCCGAAGACCGGTATTTTGAAGACCGCGGGATCGCTTGCGGCCTTTGAGATAGAGCCCAGGGAAAACAAAGAAAGGGAGTACGAACAGCATGAAGAAGATTTTTGCCATTCTCCTCACTCTCGCCCTGCTCGTCGGCAGCGCCGCATTTGCCGAGGGCACCATCAAGATCGCGGTCGCGGCCCCGATGACCGGCGACAACGCCGAATACGGCATCGGCTTTGCCAACGCGGCGAAGCTGATGGCATCCGAGTGGAATGCCAAGGGCGGCGTCACCGTCGACGGCCAGAGCTACACGGTCGAGATCGTCGAATTCGACGACAAGTCCGACTCCGACGAGGCCGCGATCATCGCCGAGAAGATCGTCTCCGACGAGAACATCTGGGGCGTCATCGGCCACTTCGCCTCCGGCATCTGCATGGTCGCCGCGCCGACCTATCAGGACGCCCAGTACGTCGACATCAGCCCCACCGCCTCCCACGCGGACTTCTCGAAGATCGGCGACTACATCTTCCGCAACAACACCGTCATCACCGTTGAGACCAAGACCGGCGCCGAAATGGCCGTGACCGACCTCGCCGGCAAGGCGATCGGCGTCTTGTCCATCGACACCGAGTGGGGCCAGTCCGCCGGCAACGCGATGGAGGAGAACATCAAGGCGCTGGGCGGCAACTTCGCGCTCAGGCAGGAAGTCTCCACCGACGCCGTCGACTTCGCGACCGAGGTCGCCAACTTCAAGGCCGCGGGCTGCGATGTCGTCATGGTCGCCGGCATGTACGGAACGCTCGCCCCGTTCGCCGTCGCCTGCAAGAACAGCGGCTACGACGTGAAGCTCGTCGGCTGCTCGAACGCCTACACCGCGAACCTCATCAACATCGCCGGCGAGGCGGCCGAGGGCATCTACGCTCCGGTCTCGTTCTTCGCGGGCAACACCGACGAGCGCGTCCAGGCCTATGTCAAGGCGTACACCGACGCCTACGGCGCCGCCCCGTCCGCGCTGACCACGCAGGCCTATGACTCCGTCGGCATCCTGCTCGGCGCCATCGAGCGCGCCGGCTTCGACCGCGAGGCCATCAAGAACGAGATGTACAAGACCGAGTACGAGGGAATGTCCGGCTACACGACCTTCGACGAGAACGGCGACGCCCAGAAGATCTTCACGAAGATCATGGTCAAGGACGGCGCGTTCCAGCTCGCCGAGTTCTAAGAACTTCCTCTGATTCGAGGGGGGATGAAAATCCTCCCTCGGAATGTCCGGCGCAGAACATCATCTTCCAACGAAAGGACATGGGGCTCATATGCAGACACTGATTGGGACCCTGATCAACGGCCTTGCGCTGGGCATGGCGTACGCGCTGATCGCCGTCGGGTACTCGATGGTCTTCGGCGTGCTCCGGCTCATCAACTTCTCCCACGGCGCCGTGTACGCGTTCGGCGCATACATGGTGTATTTTTTTGTGTCCCTGAAATTCGGGCTGCTGCCGGCGATCCTCTTGTCGGTCGTGGCCTCGGGCATATTGGCGCTGCTCATCGACAAGGCGGCGCTCGAGCCCCTGCGCAAGAAAAAATCCATGCCCATCGCGACCCTGATCACGACGATCGGCATGTCCTTCATAATCCAGAACTTCCTGTCCATCGAGTACATCTTCTCAAGCGAGAAAAAGCCGTTTCCGTCGCTCAATCTGTTCGAGAGCATCACGATCGGCAACATCACGATACAGTCGAGCCAGCTGATCATGCTCGTGGTCGCGATATTGC
>MWAC01000188.1 GCA_002068815.1 Firmicutes bacterium ADurb.Bin467
GCCTCTGCCAAAAGTTTAAATTCGCGTTCACAGCGCATTCACACCTTCGCAGTACAATGGCGCACGGAGGGGAACCCGATGAAGTCGAAGATCATGGTCGTGGACGACGATCCGAACATCCGGCAGTTGGTCAACATCTACCTCGAGCGCGAGGGCTTCGAGGTCACGGCCGCCGACCGCGGCGACGAGGCGCTTCGGCAGTTCCGCGCGGCGCCGCCGAACCTGATGCTCCTGGACATCATGCTCCCGGGCATGGACGGCTGGCAGGTGTGCCGCGAGGTGCGCAAGATTTCGAACATCCCGATCATCATGCTGACGGCGAAGGACGAGACGTTCGACAAGGTGCTGGGGCTCGAGCTCGGCGCGGACGACTACATCGTGAAGCCCTTCGACATGAAGGAGCTGGTCGCGCGCATCAAGGCGGTCATCCGCCGCTTTCAGGCCGCGGAGGCGCCCGAGAGGGAGCTCGCGTTCCCGGGGCTCGCGATCAACATAAGCCAGTATACGGTCACCTACATGGGAAAGGCGCTGGACATGCCGCCGCGGGAGATTGAGCTTCTGTACTTCCTCGCGAGCCACCCGGGGATGGTGTTCACGCGCGAGCAGCTCTTGGAGCAGGTGTGGGGGTACGACTACTTCGGGGATTCCAGGACCGTCGACGTGCACGTGAAGCGGCTGCGCGAGAAGCTGCTCGGCGGCGAGGCGCTCGGCTGGCAGATCAAGACCGTCTGGGGCGTCGGCTACAAGTTCGAGGTGAAGTGAAGTGCGCGGCGGCATATTCGTCCGGACGTTCGCGGCGTTTCTGATGGCGACGCTGGCGACCGTGGCGCTGTTCACGGTCACGCTCGCGGCGACCCTGCAGGCGCAGCGGCAGGAGTCCTACGAGGACGAGGTGCGCCAGCAGGCGCGCGAGGTCGCGGAGTACATGTCGCACTTAAACCAGCTGCAGTTCGTGCGCGAGAACACGACGATGCAGTTCGTCATCCGCCGCAAGCTCACGCACATACACGACCGCTACAACGCCGACATCTGGATCGTCAGCTACAACTCCGGCCAGGCGCAGATACTCGACAGCAGCTGGAACACCTCGGAGTACGCGACGAGCGAGGCGGTCGCGCTGCAGCTGCAGTCGATCTACCAGGGCAGCGAGATTCGCGTGCAGGGGCTGTTCCCGGAGCTCGGCGACGAGATCGTGACGATCGGCGTGCCGTGGACGTACAGCGAGGGCCACGTCGTCGGCGCGGTGCTTCTGCACATCTCGACGGAGTCGCTGCGGGTAAAGCTCACGGACGTGCTTCCGGCGCTTCTGCCCGCGGGCCTCGGCGTGCTGGCGCTGGGCATCGCGCTGTCGTTCATACTCGCGCGCAGCCAGACGAACCCGCTGAACGAGTTGATCGCGGCCGTGCGCGATTTTTCGCGCGGCGAGCTCGGGCGGCGCGTCGAGCTCCACTGCGGCGGGGAATTGCAGGCGCTCGGCGAGGAGATCAACAAGATGGCGTTCGCGCTTTCGACGCTCGAGGAGAGCCGCAGGGGTTTCGTCGCGAGCGTGTCGCACGAGCTTCGCTCGCCGCTTACGTGCATACAGGGCTATGTGCAGGCGCTTCGCGACGGGACGTTCCCGGAGGAGGACCGCGAGAAGTACATGGGCGTCGTGCTCGACGAGACCGCGCGGCTGACGAACCTCGTCAACGACCTGTTGGACCTGTCGCGCTTCGAGTCCGGCAAGTTCCCGCTGAACCTGATGCGGCTCGACATCAACGAGCTGATCCGCAGGACGCTTCTGCGCTTCGAGCCGCGCATCGACGAGAAGCGCGCGAACGTCGAGGCGGACTTCCCGGACGAGCCGGGCTACGTCGAGGCCGATCCCGAGCGGATACAGCAGGTGGTCGGAAACCTGATCGACAACGCGCTGAAATTCCTGCCGGACGGCGGCACGCTCTCGGTCGGCGCCAGGCGCGAGGGGAAGCGCGTCGTCGCGTGGGTCAGGGACAGCGGCCCGGGCATTTCGACGGAAGATTTACCCTTCATCTTCGACCGTTTCTACAAGGCGGATAAAGCGCATACTTCGGGTATGGGCACGGGACTCGGGCTCTCGATCGTCAAGCGGATCCTCGAACAGCACGGGACCGACATCTCCGTCGATTCGAAGCCCGGCGAGACGGTGTTCCGCTTCTCGCTCCCGGCGGCGGACGAAAAAAAAGCCGGATAATGCCAAACGTTCACAGTTTGTTCATGCGATTTCGCAAACTGTGGTTTATACTACAAGCACAGACCCAAAAGGAGGGTGAAAAAAATGAAAAAGAATTTGGTCATGAAGCGCGTGAGCATACTGCTCACCATCGCGATTGTCCTGAGCATCGCCGGCGGGCTCATCCTTATCCGGCGCACGAACGCCGTCGCGGAGAGCACGGCGCCCGGCATCGACGCGATCTACTCGAGCTCCAACCCGGTGCCCGAAATCGCGGCGAACGTCCGGCCCTCGGTGGTGCAGGTCATCACGAGCGCCTCGACCTGGGACCCGCGCACGCGGCAGGTCGGCACGGAGGAGATCGGCTACGGCTCCGGCACTTACATCCAGGCGCTGGACGGCGGCAAGGGCGGCTACATCCTGACGAACTACCACGTCGTCGAGGGCGGCGAGAGCTTCCAGATCGAGTGGCTGGACGGAACCCTGATGGACGTCGAGCTGAAGGGCTGGGATGACGGAACCGACATCGCGATCCTGAAGTTCACCGAGGCCGCGCCCGACGGCGCGACGCCGGTGCCGCTGGGCGACAGCGACCAACTGCAGATCGGCGAGCTCGCGATCGTCATCGGCAACCCCGGCGGCGACGAGGTCCTGTTCGGAACCGTCACCGCGGGCATCGTCTCCGGCCTCCAGCGCGAGGGCGTGAACGCGGGCAACTTCGGGCGCTCGGTATCGACCATTCAGGTCGACGCGGCGATCAACGCCGGCAACTCCGGCGGCGCGCTGCTCAACTCGAAGGGCGAGCTGATCGGCATCCCGACGCTCAAGCTGATGACGAGCTACTCGACGATCTACGAGGGACTCGGGTTCTGCGTCCCGATCAACACCGCGAAGGACATCATCACGCAATTGATCGACACCGGCAAGGTCGTGCGCCCGAGGATGGGCGTGACGGTCAAGTCCGTCGACGGCCCGGAAGAGGCGATTCGCAGCTACCCGCCGGCCGGCGTGCAGATTGACAAGGTCGAGGAGGGTTCCCCCGCCGACGAAGCGGGCCTCAAGCCCTACGACATCATCACCGAGGCGAACGGCAAGCGCGTCTACACCGCGACCGACCTGACCTCGGAGATCGACAAGAGCAAGGTCGGGGACAGCGTGCAGCTCACGGTCTACCGCTACTACAACGAGGACGGCACCCGCCTCTCGGACTACGAGAAGCTGACCGTCGACGTGGAGCTCAAGATACTCGACTGACAAACCTATAAAAATGGCGGGAGCGCACATCGCGCTCCCGTCGATTTTTGTTGGATTGCCGAAAAACGGGGGGTTTGGCAATCCGCCTGCGGATTGCGGGTCGGCGGGCCATATACGGTACTGGCATGCCGACAAACCTAGGTAATCACTGATTTATTCGGCGGCAGGCTTGCCGGTCGCTTTTCCGCCCCCACAAGGTTGCTTTCCCTTCGGGA
>MWAC01000189.1 GCA_002068815.1 Firmicutes bacterium ADurb.Bin467
TCCGACGGGATCTCGATCCGCATACCGCCGCTTAGGGAGCGCGTCGACGAGCTGCCGTCGATCGCCGCCTGCTACATCAACGAGATCAACCAGCAGTTCCCCACGCAGGTGATCGGCTTCGACAGCGACGCCATCGAGCTCTTGAAGGCGCACGACTGGCCCTACAACATCGACCAGTTGAAACAGGTCGTCCGCGAGCTCGCGATCAACGCGACGAACATGTACATCACCGCAGAGGACGTGCGCACGCTGCTCTCGCCGAGGCGCGCGCAGGCCCCGCGCCCGTCCGACGGCCTCGACCTGACGAAGCCTCTGCCCGAGATCATGCGCGACGTGATCTCGCTCGTGCTCAAGCAGGAGAACATGAACCAGACGAAGGCCGCGAAGCGCCTCGGCATAAGCCGGAGCTCGATCTGGCGCAAGCTGCAGGAGTAGCGCCCGCATTTTCCGCCCCGCACAAAAAAAATATCGGAAAACCATTGACAAGGCGCCGGTTTTGTTGTATTATACGCGCAAGAGTTATGGGAGCGTTCACATATAGTCCGCCGTTGCGTGGGGTTCCCGATGCGGCGCGCGGGCGGAGAAGGGCGACGAGGCGGAGAGGGCGTTTTTTCGGCCGATATGTGAACGTTCACATATGGCCCCGGATCGGTCGACGGCGCGCGGAGGCGGGCATATGAACGGAAGAAACAACTGGTTTATCGTGGACGGCTACCGGCCCCCGGCGAAGCCGAATCAGGCGGACTACGAGGGGCACGAGTCCGTCATGATCCTCAACTGCAACGAGCGGGACGCCCATTGCCTGATCGACGTGTACTTTGAGGACCGGGAGCCGGCGCTGGGGATTCCGTTCGTCGCGCCGGCGCGGCGGATCAGCGCGTTCCGCTCGAACGACCGCGGCGTATTCGGGGACGTGGATTTGAAGGTCAACCAGCAGTATTCGCTTCGGATACGCAGCGACGTGGGCATCGTCGTGCAATACGGGCGCGCGGACGTGTCGCAGCCGAACCTCGCCTATATCGCGACGCTCGGACACGCAGAATAAGGAGGAGAAACCATGAAAACAGCATCCATCCCCCTCGGCGAATTCGAACAGCGGATCGCAAACATCCGCCAGGCGATGGCGGCGCGCGGCGTAGACGCGTTTTTCGTCTACGGCGACGAGTACCGCAAGGAAAACCTGCGCTATGTCAGCAACTATTGGCCGATCTTCGAGCGCGGCGGCATGCTGCTCGGGCGCGAGGGCACGCCGGTGGTGCTGTGCGCCCCCGAGGGCGAGCAGGTCGCCAGGGAGATGAGCGTCTGGCCGGACGTTCGGCTGCTGCCGGACTTCCTGTGCGTGACGGTGCCGGACGAGATCGACTATCCGCTGGCGACCTACACGAGCTTCCGCGCGCTCGCGGCGGAGCTCCGCCAGAAGGGGCCGCTCGGGAAGCTCGGCGTCGCGGGGCTCAAGGACATGCCGGCCGTGCTCCTGAAGAGCATCGAGGCGGCGTTCCGCTGCGAGATCGCCGACTGCGCGGACGTGCTGTTCGACTTGCGCAAGCGCAAGTCCGAAAACGAGATCGCCTGCCTCAGGGAGGCGGCGCGCATCGCGGAGGCGGGGTTCCGAGCGATGATGGGGGCGGACCTGATCGGCAAGACCGAGCGGTATGCGGCCGGCATCGCCGAGGGCGTCGCGCGACGGGAGGGCGCGGAGGCGGTGATCTTCACGGTGTTCGGCTCGGGCGACCGCTCGGCCCGGATCATCGGGCGGCCGGAGGAAAAGATCATCGAGGACGGCGACATGATCATGTGCGCGCTCGCGATACAGTACGAGGGCTATGTGGCGACCTGCGAGTATCCGTTCGCGGTCGGCAGCTACTCCGAGGCGACGCGCCGCGTGCTCGACGTGCTGATCAACGCGAGCGCGAAGGGGTACCCGCACCTGCGCGCGGGCGTTCCGATGAAGCAGTTCGTCCGCGCCGTGCGCAACCATTTCCGCGAGGAGGGGCTCTCGGAGTACGACGTCTACCCGCCGCTGCACGGCATCGGCTGCGCGGAGGCGGAGAGCCCGTACCCGGACGAGAACACGGACGCGGTGTTCGAGGTCGGCATGTGCGTGAACACGGACATCAGCCTGTTCGGGCTCGAGGGCGGCTCGAACCGCATCGAGGAGGGCTTCGTGATCCGCGAGGACGGCGCCCAGACGCTGTTCCCGAGGATGCGCGCGTATTACGAGGACTGGCTGAAGGAGAACTGACGCGAAAGGACTGAGCGGACTTGGCCACCATAGAGGACGTCGCCCGAAGGGCCGGCGTGTCGCGGATGACCGTCTCCCGGGTGATCAACAAGAGCGGATACATCAAAAAGGAAACGAACGAGCGCGTACTGAAGGCGATCGAGGAATTGAAGTTCCGCCCGAACATGGTGGCCAAGACGCTCGTCACGCGCAGGAACCGCGTGCTCGCCTACGTCATGGTCAACATCTCGGACCCGTTCCACAACCTGGTCAGCCAGGGGTTCGAGTCGGTCGCGTTCCGGGAAAAGTACACGACGATGATGTGCGACACGCATTCGCCGAGCCGCGAGCTCGACTACATCAACCTGTTTCTCGACCACCGGATCGGCGGCGCGGTGTTCCACCACCTCGCCATCGCCCCCGAGCAGGTCGAAGAGCTGCTCGAGGGCGGCGTGCAGTGCGTGCTGATGGACAACGAGGAGGAGCTCGAGGGCGTGCCGTCGGTCAACACGGACAACCGGCTCGGCGGCGCGATGGCGGCGGAGTACCTCGTCTCCAGGGGCCACCGGCGAATCGCCTGCGTCCACGGCGCGCTCGAAAGGCCCGCGGGCGACGACATCCCCTACGAGGACACGTTCCAGTTCAACTTCTGGCGGCAGCGCGTCGAGGGCTTCCGGGGTGCGATGCAAAGGCTCGGCGTCGAGCCCGCCGGGTTCTACCGGAGCAACGGCCGGTTCGACTACGCGGTCGGGGTGACGAAGGGGATCGCCGACGAAATCCTGGGCGCCGAAAACCGCCCGACGGCGCTGTACTGCGCGAACGACATCATCGCGGTCGCGATGATCAACGAACTGCAGGGCCGGGGCGTGAAAGTCCCCGGCGACGTCGCCATACTCGGCCACGACGGGCTCGACCTGTGCCGGATGCTGCACCCGCACATCACGACGGTCGCGCAGCCGCGCTACGAGATGGGCAGGGAAGCGGCGAGGATGCTGATCGACCGCATCGAGAGGGGCGGCGCGCCGCGCGCGGTCGTGCTGCCGCCGGGGATACTGGTCGGGGAGACGGCGTAATGCGGGGGGATGTTCCGTGAAGTCCATCCGTACGGTGTGCGGCGAAATGCGCGCTGAAGAAGCGGGGCTGATCTGCGTGCACGAGCATCTGATCCTGGACATGACCCACGAGGCCGTCGCCCCGAAGACCGAGGCGGAACGGGCGCTCTTCCACGGCGGGATTCGCATGGAAAACCTGGGCGTGCTGCGCAGAAATCCCTATCTGGTGCGGACGA